>JBQCFH010000102.1:0-18339 GCA_051959385.1 Rhizobiaceae bacterium
CAAAGCCGGAATAGAGCGCGCCGGCGACGAAATAGGGCGGGAAGATGGTCGAGTGATAGCCCGGCACGAGCGCGAAGGTGAAGTCGAGCGAGACGATCGAGTGGACGGAGACGACGAGCGGCGTCGCCAGCGCCGCCATCAAATAATAGACCGTCTGGAAGCGCATCCAGTGGACGGCCGAGCCGCGCCAGCCGAGCGCCAGGATGCCGTAGAAAAGCTGGGCGGCGCGGCTTTGCGCCCGGTCGCGCAAGATTGCGAGATCGGGGATCAGGCCCATGTACCAGAACAGCAGCGACACCGTCGCATAGGTGGTTATGGCGGCAAAGTCCCACACCAGCGGGCTACGCCATTGCGGCCAGTGCATGTTGGTGTTGGGCAGCGGCAGCAGCCAGTAGAAGAACCATGGGCGTCCGAGATGCAGGATCGGAAACAGCCCCGCCATGGCCACGGCGAACAGCGTCATCGCCTCGGCAAAGCGGTTGATGGAATCGCGCCAGGGCTGGCGCAGCAGGAGCAGGACGGCAGAGATCAGCGTGCCGGCATGGCCGATGCCGATCCACCAGACGAAATTGGAGATCATCGTGCCCCAGGCGACCGGGATGTTGACGCCGATCTTGCCGATGCCGACCGCGATCAAATAGGTGACCGAGTAGAGAAACACGATCACCAGCGCGAAGCAGAGCGCAAACGCGGCCCAGAAATAGCGCGGCAGGCGGCCGGCGAGGACGATCGAGGCGATGCGCCGCGTTATCTCGGGTTTCGAGTGGACGCCGGCCAGTACGGGAGGGGCGGCATCAGCCTGTGCCATCGCCGCCTCCCGAGCGTGCTTTCGCCTTCACCTGCGCATTCGGATTGCGCACCTTGGCGAGATAGGTGGTGCGCGGCCGCGTGTTGAGTTCGGCAAGCAGCGTGTAGTTCAGCGGCGACTGCTTCACCTTGCGGACGTGCGAATCCTTGTCGTTCAGGTCGCCGAAGGTGATGGCACGCGTCGGGCAGACCTGCTGGCAGGCGGTGACCGCCTCGCCATCGCCGATCGGCCGGTTCTCGATCTGCGCGTGGATGCGCGCCGCGCTGATCCGCTGCACGCAATAGGTGCATTTCTCCATGACGCCGCGCGAGCGCACCGAGACGTTCGGATTGTGCACGGCGACGAGCGTCTCCGCCTTCTCCTCGTCGAATTCCTGGTAGGTGAGGAAGTTGAAGCGCCTGACCTTGTAGGGGCAGTTCTGCGAGCAGTAGCGCGTGCCGATGCAGCGGTTGTAGACCTGCGCATTGAGGCCATCGTGCGTGTGCACGGTGGCGTTGACCGGGCAGACGATCTCGCACGGCGCCTTCTCGCATTGCATGCACGGGATGGGCTGGAAGAAGATATCCGGATCGTCCGGCGTCCCCTCATAGTAGCGGTCGACGCGCAGCCAGTGCATCTCATGGCCGCGGGCGCATTCCTCCGGACCGACGGTCGCGATGTTGTTCTCCGCCTGGCAGGCGGCGACGCAGGCCATGCAGCCGATGCAGGCGTTCTCGTCGATTGCCATGCCCCAGGCCTCTTCCCTGTAGGGCCAGTCGGGATAGAGCGACTCGTCGGGCTCCGGCGTC
Source organism: Rhizobiaceae bacterium (assembly GCA_051959385.1). Lineage (GTDB taxonomy): Bacteria > Pseudomonadota > Alphaproteobacteria > Rhizobiales > Rhizobiaceae > Mesorhizobium_L. The sequence continues at coordinate 1,597 of JBQCFH010000102.1, forward strand.
GCGTCCTCGGTGACGAAATGCGGGTCGTTGCGGAATTCGTCCCATGTCGCGTGGCGTGCGAGCGGCCGCCCTTCCATCGACTGATGTTCCTGGGTGGTGACCAGCCGCCTCTCGCCGCCGAGCTTCCGGATCGCGGCGCCTGTCGCCATCCAGGACGATCCGGCGCTGCGCAGCCTGAAGGCATCGTAGCCGCCGGCGAGCGCGGCGACCGGTCCAGCGACCTTGCGGCCGAAGCCGAAGGAGAGTGTGACCGTGCCTTCCGGATGGCCGGGGCAGATCCACGCCGCCGCCTCGATTTCGGCAGCGCCGCTCCTGACGGCGATATTGGCTCCGTTCTCGACACCTTGCGCCTTCGCGGTCGCAGGCGAAAGGAGCGCGGCGTTGCTCCAGACGAGCTTGGTCAGCGGCCGCGGCAATTCCTGCAGCCAGGCATTGTTGGCGAAACGGCCGTCGCGCAGCCAGGGATCGGCGACGAAGCGGATTTCAAGGCTCTCTTTTGCAGCCGACCGGGGCTTCAGCCCACGCAGGTCCTGGGGAAACGCGACGGCGGCCTCGCCGGCGGCCGTTCCCGCGACGAGGCCGGCCTTCAGCGAACGGCGCCAATCCTCGTCGCCAAGGCCGGCGCTCTGCCAATAGCCGCGCACGAGATCGAGCGCGGAACGGTCCTGTTCTGCGGCGAAGGCGGCGAGCACCTCTTGCACGGTACGGCCGCCGAAGAGCGGCTCGATCAGCGGCTGCACGATCGAAGCCGTTCCATCGAAGGCGCACAGGTCGCTCCAGCTCTCGAGATCGTGGGCGGCGGGAATGTGCCAGTGTGCGATCGCCGCCGTCTCGTCCCGGTAGAGGCCGTGATGGACGATGCGCCGGATGCCGGCGAACGCCGTGCCGATCGAAAGATCGGCCGGAGCCGTATGCACGGGATTGCCGCCCAGCACGAGCAGCGTCTCGACCCTGCCGGCAAGTGCGTCCTTGGCGAGGCCGGCCAGATCGCCGTCGGGCCGCATCGTCTCCACCGGCTCGATGAGGCGGAGGGTCGTGCCGAATGCGCCGAGCTTGTCGTTTATCGCCAAGGCCGCTGCCGCCGTGAAGGGCGAGTTGTGGTCGCCGCCGATGACGAGCCCGTTCCTGCCGGCCCGTTGCAGGTCGGCCGCGGCTGCCTCGATCCATGGCGGAGTGCCCGCGGGGCCGCTTGCCCCGGCAGCGCCGCCGATTGCCGCGTGGAGCGCGGCCGCGATGGCGTCAATGGCGCTGGGTCTTACCGAAGAACGATGATCCGCCGTCGCGCCGGTGATCGTCACCGTGGATTCGACCGCGTAAAGCCGGTTCATCCGTCCGCCGGGAGCAGGCGAGCGGCGCCGGTCGGCGAAGCCGCGCGCATAGGCGAGACGGCCCGGCCCCTCGGCGAGGAAATCGGCGTCGAGGCTGACGATCACGTCCGCCTTGCCAAGGTCATAGACCGGCTGCAGCGGACGGCCGAAGAGCTCCCTCGTCGCCGTCGCCGTGGCGCCGCCGTCGAGCGGATCGTGGCGGTAGAGGCGCATTTCCGGAAAAGCCTTGCGCAGGGCGGCGATCTGCGCGGCGAAGCTCGGCGAGGTGTTCGCTTCGCAGAGGATCGCGAAGCCTTCTCCATGTCGGCGCAGAAGCTGCGGCCTGAGTTCCGCGACCTCCCCCAGGAAGGAATCGTAGCTCGCCGGCTCTCCGTTCCGGAGCGGCGTGCGCGACCGGTCCGGATCGAAAAGATCGAGCACCGCCGCCTGCATCACCGCATCCGTGCCGCCGAGCGAGGCCGGATGATCCGGATTGCCTTCGATCTTCGTCGGCCTGCCTTCGTGGCTTTCGACGATTGCGCCGATGCCGTAGCCCTGGCTCGCCAGCGTGGTCGCGAAATAGCGCGGCTTGCCGGGGATCACCTCCTCCGGCTGGCGCACATAGGGCACGATCTTGCCGGCCGGGCTGCACGCCGCCAGCCCGCCGAACGCCGCGGCCGCCCCGACGAGCTTCAGGAGCCTGCGCCGGTCGATGCCGGGGCTGAAAGCGGACCAGCCCTCGGCCGCGAGCGAGGGGAATTCCGCTTGCACGAATTTGCGGAAATCCGCCGAGCCGGCCAGTTCCGCGAGGCTGCGCCAGAGACGGGGGGCCTTGTCGTCAGCGGTGGCAGACATAGCAATCCGTCATGGTGTCGGGATGGATCGAAAGAAGCTTGACCAGCTTCCTGCGCAGCGCATCGATGTCGTCGGGCGGGTTCCATTTGGGCAGGAAGACGGCGCCGAGCGGCCGCAGATGCGGCTCGGGATTGCGGTGGCAGTCAAGGCACCAGCCCATTGTCAGCGAATGCGCCTTGCGCATCAGCGGCATCTCGTCGACCGCCCCGTGGCAGGTGACGCAGGCGATGCCCTTGTTCACGTGAATGGAATGGTTGAAGAAGACGAAGTCGCCGACGCGGTTCACCCGCTGCCATTCGAGCGGCTTGCCGCTCGCGAGACTCTGCCGCACCGGCGCCAGCATCTGGGCGTTGGTCCATATCTGCGAATGGCAGGTCATGCAGACGTCCGAAGCCGGCAGGCCCGCCGAGGCGGAGGTCTCGACACCGTTATGGCAATAGCGGCAGTCGATGCCGAGTTCGCCGACATGGTGCTTGTGGCTGAAGGGGACCGGCTGGTTCCGCGCGCGGTCGACAAAGGTCGACCATGCGACGCGCGGCAGCATCGTGGCGACGACTAGTATCAGAAGACCCCCCGAAAAGGTCGTCCAAAGGACAAATCGCGCAATGCCATTTGCGCCTGGCCTGAAGATCTGCGGCATCCGGCTGAACGACGGAATTGGTCAAAAGAGGTTAACTAGGAGACGGATGCGCAGTTCCAAGACGCGGACAGAGGGCGTGCTCGCCGGCTCGTTGCTGGAAATCCGGGCGGGGCCGCCCGGTCAGTTGATCGGGAAATAGTGCCGTCCGTCCCCTCGCCTGCCGCTTCCGGCGATCCACAGCCCGGCGAGGGCCAAGGCCGCCCCGGCATAGATCAGGCCGGCCGGAATCCACATGACGAGGCCGGCGAGTTGCTGGTCCTCCATCGGCGTCAGGCCCCATGCGAGCGAGCCGACGCCCTGCATCGGGAACCACAATTGCGGCGAGAGCAGTATGAGGAGCCCCAACAAGCCGGTATGGCCGGCGGTGGCGAAGAGGTGGGCGATCGCAGGCCCGTAGCTTCGCCGGCTGGCGGGGCTGAAGAACAGCGCCCACCAGAAGAGCAGCGCCGAGAACAGGAAACAGAAGTGCTGCAGCCAGTGCACGGGCGCGCTTTTGAGCGCGGCGTCGAAGAGCGGCGGCGCGTGCCACAGCCAGATCGCAAGCCCATGGATCACCGTCGCGATCAGCGGCGTCGTCAGTTCTCGCCACAGGGCGGAAAACCAGCGGAGCTTCGGCAGCCGGCCCAGCCACCGCCGCCACGAAATGGGCAGCGCCCAGAGCATCGGCGCGAGCGGCCGGGCCAGCACCAGAAGCGGGGCTGCGGCCGCCATGATCAATTCGTGCTCGATCATATGGGCCGTGAAGACCGTTTCCGATGCCTCGTGAAGCGGCGAGATCAGCGCTGCCGCCAGGATCAGCCAGCCCGCGGCGAAGCAGCCGAGTTGGAGCGGGGTCGCGCCCCGCCCCCTTCCCGCCCGCCGCCACAGGCGCGCGACGCCGGCGCCGTAAAGGGCGGCCGTCAGCGCCAGCGGCAGGGTGACGGGAAGGTCGAGCGTCCAGCCGAAAATGACGGCGCCGCCAAAGCAATGGCCGACGCCGCTCGCGATCCCCGAGGCGAGGAAGTCCGCCAGCGTCTTCATAGCTCGCAGCCGCCGAAGACGAGCCCGGCGACGAGTTGCAGCAGGATGACCAATGCGAACAGGCCGCCAATGCCCGCCGATGCGCCCGCGAGAAAGCGCCGCGCATGCGCCGCCATGGGCGGGCCGGTCCCGTGGTCCGGCACCTGCCAGGCGCGCCACGAAAGCACGGCGCCGCCTGCTGCAACGAGAAGCGCCAGCAGAGAAAACAGGGGCGCCGGATGGGATTTCGCGACGCACTGCCAGTGCGCGATCGAATAGTTCAGCTGGAAGGAGACCGCCCAGGCGAAGGGTCCCGCCGCCAGTCCCGCCCATGCGATGCCGTCGCGGATCGGCTGCATGGTCACATCCTCGGGAACCAGTAGATGACGAGATAGAGCACCACCCACGAAACCACGACGAAATCCCAGTAGAAGGCATTGTCGCTGACATCGCTGAAGCGCTTGCCGGAGCGGGCGTGCCTGGTGAACATCAGGACGGTGAGCACGATCGTATCGCCGACATCGGTGATCAGATGCGTCGTATGCAGGCCGAGCAGGAACCAGACGATCGAGCCATAGGCGTTTTCGTCCCAGGAGAGCTTCAGTGCCGGAAATTCAAAGGCGCGCACGACGAGCGGCAGAATGCCGGCGACGGTCATGATCACCATTCCGAGCCGCACCTTGGGAAGATCCATCTTCCTGGCCCAGGTAGACGCCATATGGTTCGGGACGACGCTCAGGAGCAGGAGCACGAGTACCGCCGTTCCCGGGAGCAGGTCCGGCGCAGGCGCCGAAAGCGGCCAGTTCGGCGCGAGATAGGCGAGATAGAAATAGCTGCCGATCGCCAGCGCAAAGCCCATCCCCTCGAGAGCGGCGAAGGCGAGCGTGCCCCACCACATCGGGCTGCCGGGTCCGAAATCGAAGGTCGGCAGATGCGAGACATCGGTAACGACCCGGTGCTTCATTCCTCGTCCTCCGGGCTTCCCTTCGGCCAGAACCAACCGATCAGCGTGACCGCGACGGGCGGCGTGCCCCAGACCACCGCCCATGGGGTGAAGATCGAACCGAGGAAGGCGACGCCGACGGCAAGCGCCGCCAGAAGGGGCCAGATCGAGTTGGCGGCGGAAGGCTCGCGGATTTGCGGCATCGCGTCCGCTACCGTGCCGGCGATCACCTCGCGCGCGTCGACGCGAAGGCCCTCGACGACCGGCAGGCTTTCCTCTTCCGCCCACAACACGTCGCGATGCGTCACCACAGGCAGGCGCGGAAAGTTGTAAGGCGGAGGCGGCGACGTCGTCGCCCATTCGAGCGTCTCGGCCCCCCACGGATTGTCGCCGGCGATGCGGCCGCCGCGAAGGCTGAGCAGGACGTTCGCGAACAGGACCGCGAAGCCGGCGAAGAGCACGAGGGCGGAAAGGCTGACGAAAAGATTCGTGTCGCCCCAGCCGCTCTCGGGAAGATAGGTGTAGACCCGCCGCGGCATGCCCTGCAGCCCGAGGATGTGCATCGGAAAGAAAGTGGCGTTGAAGCCGATGACGATGAGCCAGAAGCTCCAGCGCCCCAGCCGCTCGCTCATCATGCGGCCGGTGATCTTGGGGAACCAGTAATAGACCGCGCCGATCAGCGGAAACACCGCGCCGCCGACGAGGACGTAGTGGAAATGCGCGACCACGAAATAGGTGTCGTGCACCTGAAGGTCGAGCGGCACGGAGGCGACCATCACGCCGGTCAGCCCGCCGATGACGAAGGTGAAGATGAAGCCGAGCACGAAGAGAAGCGGCGTGGTGAAGACCGGCCGGCCGCCCCATAGCGTCGCGATCCAGCAGAAGATCTGGATGCCGCTCGGAATGGCGATCATCATCGAGGAGGCGGTGAAGAAGCTGGAGCCGAGCTGCGGCAGCCCGGTCGCGAACATATGGTGCACCCAGAGCCCGAAGGAGAGGAATCCGATCGAGATGAGCGACAGAACGATGGCAAGGTAGCCGAAGACCGGCCGGCGGGTGAAGGCTGGCAGGATCGCCGAGACGAAGCCGGTCGCCGGAATGAAGATGATGTAGACCTCGGGATGGCCGAAGAACCAGAAGAGGTGCTGCCAGAGCAGCGGGTCGCCGCCTTCGGCCTGATTGAAGAAATGGGTGCCGACCAGCCGGTCCAAGATGAGCATCGTGCTCGACACCATGACCGCCGGCATGGCGAACAGGATCAGGAAGGACGTGACGAGGACCGCCCACACGTAGAGCGGGATGCGGTCGAGCGTCATGCCCGGCGCGCGCTGCTTGAAGACCGTGGCGATGATCTCGACGGCGACCGCCAGCGCGGAGACCTCGGTGAACGTCACCATCTGCGCCCAGAAATCGGAGCGCTTGCCGATGCCGTATTCCGGCCCGGCCAGCGGCACGTACGAAAACCAGCCGGCGTCGGCGCCCGTATTGAGGGCGAAGGCGATCCAGATCATCAGGCCGCCGGAAAGATAGACCCAGTAGCTGAAGGCGTTGAGCCGCGGGAAGGCGACGTTGCGCGTGCCGATCATCAAGGGAACGAGATAGACGGCGAAGGCCTCCATCACCGGCACGGCGAAGAGGAACATCATCGTCGTGCCGTGCATGGTGAAGAGCTGATCGTAGAGATCGGGCCCGATGCGGCCCGCCTCGGGCGAAGCGAGTTGGAAGCGCATCGCGAGCGCGGAAAGTCCCGCAAGTACTAGAAAGAAGAACGCGGTCACGATATAGCGCCGGCCGATCAGCTTGTGGTCGACCGTGGCCAGCCAGCCATAGATGCCTTTCGGCGTCTTCCAGGTTTCCGACAGGCGGGCGTGCAGGGTCGCGTCGTCCAGGCCGATGTCGCGGATGCCCTCGAGGCCTTCCTTCGGCTTCTCTTCCGCCTTATCGAGCACCGCGCCGCTCATTTGAGGCTTCCGACATAGGCAACGACGGCGTTGAGGTCCGCGGCGCCGAGATCGACGCGGGGCATCTTGGCTCCCGGCTTTATCCCTTGCGGGTCGGCGATCCAGGCTGCCAAAGCCGCCGTGGTCATGGGAAGCGTGTCCGCGGCCAGGCCCTGGCGGCTTGCGACATGGGTCAGGTCCGGTCCGCTGACGCCGCCGGCCGGCGTCCCGCGGACGGTGTGGCAGAGCACGCATCCGGTCGAGAGGAAAACCTGCTGGCCGCGGCGCTCCTCATCGGAGGTCGGCGAGACGGCGTCCTCGAGCTGGCCCTTTCGCCAGGCTTCGAGAGCATCCGGGCGTTCGGCAACCACGGTGAGGGCCATGTGGGCGTGCTGATAGCCGCAGAATTCCGCGCACTGTCCGCGATAGATGCCCGGCTTGTCGGCAACGATCGTGATTTCGCTCGGCCGGCCCGGGATAAGATCGCGCTTGCCGACAAGGCTCGGCACCCAGAAGCTGTGTATCACGTCGTCCGAATCGAGCTTGATCTTCACCGGCTGGCCGACGGGCACATGGATTTCGTTGGCGCTCGTGATGATCTGCGAGGGATCGGCGTTCTCGTAGCGGACCTCCCACCACCATTGATGGCCGGTGATGCGGACGGTAAGCTTTTCCTTGCCCGTCAGCGCGGCGTTCGACCTGCCGGCGAAAAAGCTCACGATCGTGAGGCCGATCAGGACCAGCACCGTCACGGCGACGGCGCCGCTCACGATGCCGGTGAAGCGCCGCTCGCGCCGTGGATCCATGGCGAGCGGAGCGCTCTCGATTTCCGCGGGAGAGCGCCTGCGGAGGAGCGCCCAGGCAAGAACCAGCATCACCAGAAGCCATACTACCGCACAGACCGCGGTGAAGCTCCAGATCAGGCCGAGCGTAGTCCGCGCATTCCCGCCATCCGGGTGGAGCGCCGATTGCCATTGGCCGCAGCCGGCGGCGGAAAGGGCCGGCAGCAGGCAGGCCCACCGGAGGAGGCGCGGGCTCATGACTTGCCCTGTCCGGAGGTGGGCGAGGCCGGCGCCCCTTTCGGCTTCGCTTCGGGAAGCCGGTTTTCGGCCGGGCGCGCGCTCAGGCTGTCGTTGCGGGAAGGCGCGACGTCCTTTCGGACGAACCCGCCCAGCGAGCGGACATAGGCGGCGATCTGCCAGATCTCATGTTCCGGGATCAGCCCCCGGAAGGTGGGCATGCCGTTCGGCCGTCCCTCGCGAATGCTAGCCGCGATGTTCTCGATCGCGGAGCCGTAGATCCATTTGTCGTCCATCAGGGCCGGGCCCATGCCGCCGCCTCCGTTGGAATGGCAGCCGTTGCAGTTGAACCAGGCGAACAGCCGCTTGCCTTCGGCGACCTCATAGGCGTTCTGCTCGTATCTCGCCGTCGCGCTGGAGCTTTCGGCTTCCGGACCGCCCGGGCCGGGGTGGTTGCTGGACATGGTGATCTGGTCGTCCGCATCCTCCGCCGGCCATGGCGAGCGGAGCGGCCGTTCCTCGCGCTGGCAGGCGACGAGAAGCAAGGCGAGCCCCACGGCGATCGGCACGCCGGAACCGGAGCGCGGCCTTCGGCATGTCGCCGCCCCGGCATCACCGTTCCCACTCGCGTGCCTATGGCAGCCGGAAGACATAGAGCATGCCTCCCTTGTTCGTGGCGCTCGGCAGGTCCTGCATGGCGCCAACGAAGCCGAGGGCGGCGGTCCGGTCGCGCGCGTCGAGATCGGCAGCGACGATGGCGCCGGACCAGCCGCCTACGCCCGAGAGGATCGCGACGTATTGATGACCATCGGGGCCGCGATAGGTCGTGGGCTGGCCGATGATCCCGGAGCCGGTCTTGAATTGCCAGAGCACCTTGCCCGTCCTGGCATCGACGGCCTTGAACCAGCCTTCCATCGTCCCGTAGAAAGCGACGTCGCCGGCGGTGACGAGCGTCCCGCTCCAGACGGGAAAACGCTCGTCGATCGTCCAGACGGGTTTGCCGGCGGCGATATCCCATGCGGTATATTCGCCCCGATGGCCGTCGCCCGGACCGGCCTTCATCGCGACTTCCGCCCCGACATAGGGCGTTCCGGCGATGTAGTTCACAGCGGCGGTTGCGATGTCTTCGCAGAGGTTGCTGTGGGGGATGTAGAGATAGCCGGTCCGCGGCGAGAAGGCCGACGGATTCCAGTCCTTCGCGCCGGGCGCGGCGGGACAGATGTCGCGCACGACCTTGCCGGTTTGCGGCTCCTTGTCCGGGTTCACGCGAAGCCGGCCGGTTTTCATATCCACGCCGGACGAGGTGGTGATTGCGGCGAACGGCTTTGCCGAAAGGACCTCGCCGCTAACGCGGTCCAGCACATAGACATAGCCGTTGCGTTCGGGGCGCACGAGCACCTTGCGCGGCTTGCCCTGCCAATCCATGTCGAGGAGGATCTGCTCGTTGACGCCGTCATGATCGAAGAGATCATGGGGGCTCCATTGATAGAACCAGCGCGCCACGCCCGTATCGGCGTCGCGGGCGAAAATGCCGGCCGTCCATTTATTGTCGCCTGGACGAGAATCGGCATTCCACGGGCCGGGATTCCCGGTGCCGTAATAGATCAGGTTGAGATCGGGATCGAAGGAGATCCAGCCCCAGCTGTTGCCGCCGCCATGCTGCCAGGCATCCGGCGGCCAGGTCGAGACGCCGAGGTCCTTGCCCTGATCCATCTTGTAGAAGGGATGGAAATCGGGACCGATGAGCACGTCCTTGTCCGGTCCGGTCGCCCAGGCCTTCCAGACCACTTTCCCGGTGGCGGCATCGAGCGCCTGCAGCCATCCTCGCACGCCCATTTCGCCGCCGGAATTGCCGACGAACACCTTTCCCTTGGCGAAAAGGGGCGCCATGGTCATCGTCTCGCCGATATTGATGTCGCCGAGCGTGACGTTCCAGACCTCGGCGCCCGTGTCGGCGTTAATCGCGACAGTGTGGCCGTCGAGCGTGTTGTAATAGATGCGGCCATCGCCAGAGACCGGTCCGCGGTTCACGACATCGCAGCAGGCCACCCCTTGCGCCGCCGCTTCGGGTTTCGGCTCGTACTTCCACTTCACCGGCGCTCCCGGTTTGGTCAGGTCGAGCGCGTAGAGGATGTTGGGATAGGGCGTCAGCACGTACATGGTCGCGCCGACGACGAGCGGAGAAGCCTCCTGCCCGCGATCGATGCCGGTGGAGAAGGTGAACGCGACCTGCAGCCGGGCGACGTTCTTCGTGTTGATCTCGTCCAGTCCGCTATAACGCGTGCTGGCGAAGTTCTTTGCCGGCATGACCCACTGGGCGTCCTCCCTGGGGGCGGCGGAAGGCGGCGGATGAACAGGCTGCGCAAGGACGGTAAAGGTGCTCGCAACGAGAGGGCCTAGAAAGGCGGCACTTCGCAGAATGCCGGACATCGGCGGCCCCTCATGTCGCTATTAGCCGCTTACGAACTGCAGCGGCGCGGCAAAGTTCCCTGGTTATGGGACCGTTCATGCGCCGACCCTTGAGCGCCGACGCAACACTGAAGGCTCGCGGCCTGCATGGAGAGGGCCGCTACGGCCGTCCGCGGGCGCGCCGACAGGATGGCCGAGGCTGCTCGGCGGAAGGGGAACCGCGCCCCGCAACCGGCCGAAACTGTTCCATCCTTCTCGGAAAAAATAAAAGCCCGGTTCCAGGGAACCGGCGCCGTTCCAACTCGGTTCATCGTGACCGAAACAGGAACATCTTCAATGAGAATCGCCCAGATCGCACCCTTGTTCGAAAGCGTCCCTCCCTCGCTCTACGGAGGCACGGAACGCATCGTCTCCTATCTCACGGAGGAACTGGTGCGGCGCGGACACGAGGTCACCCTCTTCGCAAGCGGCGATTCCACGACCGATGCCGAATTGGTGGCCTGCAGCGAGAGGGCGCTGCGCCTCGACCCGGAGGTCAACGATCATGTTCCCCATCACGTCGCCATGCTGGAACGGGTGCGTCAGCGGGCACATGAATTCGACGTGCTGCATTTCCACATCGACATCCTGCACTACCCGCTCATCGGCGCCTTTGCCGATCGGACCGTAACCACCCTGCACGGAAGGCTCGATCTGCCGGACCTGAAGCCGCTTTACGCGCTCTGTCCGCACCTGCCGCTCGTCTCCATCTCGGACGCGCAGCGCCGTCCCATGCCCGACGCCAATTGGACGGGCACTGTGTATCACGGCTTGCCGAGCGGACTGCTGCCGTTCACATCGGCACCGCGAGGGGACTATCTCGCTTTCCTCGGCCGCGTTTCCGCGGAGAAAGGCCTGGTCAACGCGATCAACATCGCCGCGCGCGCGGGCCTGCCGCTGAAAATAGCCGCCAAGATCGACAAGGCCGACCGGGAATATTGGAGCGGGACGGTCCAGCCGCTGATCGCGGCTCATGCCAATGTGGAGTTCATCGGCGAGATCGGCGAACGGGACAAGGCCGAATTTCTCGGCAACGCACGTGCGTTGCTTTTCCCGATCGAATGGCCCGAACCCTTCGGGCTGGTGATGATCGAGGCGATCGCCTGCGGAACGCCCGTCATCGCGTTCCCGCGCGGTTCCGTCCCCGAGATCATCGACCACGGCGAATCCGGCTTCATCGTCAATACGGTCGAGCAGGCGGTCGACGCGACATTGGCGCTCGATGCGCTCGACCGCTCGCGCGTGCGGGCGTGTTTCGACCGCCGTTTCTGCGTCGAACGGATGGTCGACGATTATCTTGCCCTATATTCTTCTCTTCCGGGGGTCTGGCCGGCCCGCCCAGGCCAAAGCCCCGATCTCAAGGTTGTGGCACGAATGCACTAGGTCTGACGAATGCAATCAGCCGAAGCGATTTGGAAGATCGATCTTCCAAGCGGCATGGGCCTGGATGTGGCGCGGTTCTTCATCCCCGCCAACGCCTCGCTGCAGGAACGCCGGCTTCTCACCCTGAAGCATGACAATACCTTTGCCGTCTTCGATCCCAATGGCGACGCGATCGCGAGCCCGGGCAGCCCCGAAGGCATTTTCCATCGCGACACGCGCCATCTTTCGCATCTCCTTCTGACCGTCGAAGGGGCGCGCCCGATGCTGCTCAGCTCGACGCTGCGGGACGACAACGTGACGCTCACCTGCGACCTTACCAATCCGGATATCCAGGGTCCCCACGAATCCCTGTCGCTGGAGCACGACCTGGTCCATTTCCGCCGCACCCGCTTCATTCGCGAGAACACCTGTTTCGAGCGGCTGACGGTCAGGAATTTCGATGATCGGACGCGGCGCGTCCGTATCGACGTCGATTTCGCGGCCGATTTCGCCGACCTGTTCGAGGTGCGCGGTGAAAAGCGCAAGAAGCGCGGCGAGTTACATCCACCCAAGATCGAGGACGGCCGGGTGACGCTCAGCTATACGGGGCTCGACAATCGCACCCGCACCACAACGCTATCCTTCGATCCGGCCCCGCGGGCGCTCACCGGGACACGGGCGAGCTTCGCGCTCGACCTGGCGAGCAAACAGAAATCCTCGCTCTTCCTGGAAATCCGTTGCGACGGCCGGCAACCGGCGAAACCGTCCCGCCGCACCTTCTTCGTCGCGCTTCGCGACAATCTGCGGTCGCTGCGCAGCACGTTTGGGCGCACGGCGTCCGTTACCACCTCGAACGACGTCTTCAACGAGGGCGTACGACGCAGCCTCGCCGACCTTTCGATGCTCACGGCATCCACCCCGGAAGGCCCCTACCCCCACGCCGGCATTCCATGGTTCAGCACGGTTTTCGGCCGCGACGCGCTGATCACCGCGATGGAGGTGCTGTGGCTCGATCCGCTGATCGCGCAGGGGGTGCTCGGCCATCTGGCCGCCAACCAGGCCACCACCGTCGATCCGGCGGCCGACGCGGAGCCGGGCAAGATCCTGCACGAGATCCGCTACGGCGAAATGGCCGAACTCGGCGAGGTGCCCTTCGGCCGCTACTATGGCAGCATCGATTCCACGCCGCTTTTCGTAATGCTCGCCGGAGCCTATCTGGATCGGACCGACGATCTCGCGGCGATCCGGCGGCTTTGGCCTCACATCGAGGCCGCGCTCGGCTGGATCGAACAGTATGGCGACCGGGATGGCGACGGCTTCGTCGAATATGGCCGTATGTCGTCCGAGGGCCTGGTCAACCAGGGTTGGAAGGACAGCCAGGATTCGGTCTTCCACGCGGACGGCACGCTCGCCAAGGGTCCCATCGCGCTGGTGGAAGTGCAGGCCTATGTCTATGGCGCCTGGATGGCCGCTGCCCGGATCATGCGCCAGCTAGGAAAAGTTGACGAGGCGCAGACCTACGAGAAGAAGGCAAGCGTCCTGCGCGACCGTTTCGACGAGGCGTTCTTCGACGCGGATCTCGGTACATACGTCCTCGCGCTCGACGGGGAGAAACGGCCCTGCCGCGTCCGTTCCTCGAATGCCGGTCACGCCCTCTTTGCGGGGATTGCGCGGGAAGAGCGGGCGGAGAGCGTGATGCACACGCTCATGTCCAGCACTTCCTTCTGCGGCTGGGGCGTGCGCACGGTCGCCTCGTCGGAGGCCCGCTACAACCCCATGAGCTACCACAATGGCTCCGTCTGGCCGCACGACAACGGCATGATCGCCGCCGGTTTTTCACGGTACGGATTTCACCATGAGGCCGCACGGATTTTCGACGGCCTGTTTTCCGCCTCGACCTATATCGACCTGCGGCGTTTGCCGGAACTGATTTGCGGCTTTCCCAAGCAACGTTCGCGCGGGCCGACCTTCTATCCCGTCGCGTGCAATCCCCAGGCCTGGGCGGCGGCTGCGCCGATCTCGCTCATCCAATCCTGTCTCGGGATGAGCTTCGATCCGAAATCGCGCTGCGTGATCTTCAACAGACCGGCACTTCCCGAATTTCTTAACGAGATCACGCTCAAGCACCTGTCCATCGGCGAGGACAGGGTGGACGTGTCGCTCAGGCGATCGCGTCAGGAAGTCGTGATCGACGTGCTCGATCGGAAAGGCCAGGTGGAAGTCCTTAGCCGATTGTGAGGCGACCGTCGAACGGGAATGTTCAGACTATCGGGCCGGCATGCCCTTGGGCGGCATGGCGCGCTTCTGCGCGGCGATGCGGAAAGGCGCGTTGGGACCCCCGTAGCCGGCATAGCCATTCCGCCGCTCGACAATCTCGAAAAAGAAGCCCTCGCCGAAATTGCGGCTGTAGAGCTGGAAGAACTCGCCATGCTCGTCGCGGTCGTAGAGGATATTGCCGGTCCTCAGCCGCTGGACCAGTTCGGGCGCAAGATCGAAGCGCGCTTCGAGGTCGTCGTAGTAGTTGGGGGAAATCTCCAGCGGCCGGAAGCCTAGCGCGGCCAGCCTCGCCGAGGATTCAAGGATATCGCCGGTCGCAAAGGCAATGTGTTGGACGCTTGAGCCGAAGCTTTCGGCGATGAAGTGGCCGGCCAGCGTCTTGCGGTTCTCAGCGCCGTTCAGGGTCAGGCGCAGTCTGCCGTCCGGGCTCTCGACGACCTGACTGCGCACCAGTCCGGCCGGGTCGACGACATCCACCATCGGCAGCTTCGCCGTCCGGAAGATTGCCGTATAGAAGAGCAGCCAGGTCAGCATCTCCTCATAGTTCATCGTCTGGGCGACATGGTCGATGGCGAAAAGGCCCGCGCCGGCTCCATCCCTCCGTTGCACGGGCTCGAACTCGACGTCCCAGACATTGGCAAGCGCGTCGTCGATGAAATAGATCACGCCGCCGCCGACGCCCCTGATCGCCGGGATGGCGAGCTCGCCCTCGCCGCGCTGTTCGGCGAAAGTCTCGGCGCCGAGCGCGCGGGCCCGCTCGACCGTGGCGGCCGCGTCGGCCACCCGCAGGCCGATCGCGTAGGCATTCGTGCCATGGACGAGATAGGAGGAATGCGCGAAGCCCTCCTGGCTGGTGTTCACGACCATGTTGATGCCGCCCGCGCTGCCCTGGCGCCAGACGGCGACGTCACGGTTTCGGTGCTCGGCGGCAAGCGAGAAGCCCATCGTCGACAGCAGCGCGCCGAGTTCTTCCGCCTCGGCCTCGTTCGCGGCGAACTCGACGAACTCCACGCCCTTGACCGCGATCCGGTCCGGCATCGCGGGAATGTCGATGCGGATAGCGGGCTCATCGCGCTTGACGCGGTCCATCAGCGCGACCAGCGAGCGGCGGCCGTCCACCGCGATCGACCTCGGCGAGCCGCCGCGGAACTGGTCATTGAATATCTCCAGCGACAGTGGCCCGTCATAACCGGTCGCCGCGACCGCGCGCATGAAATCGACGACCGGCAGGTCGCCTTCTCCCGGCATGTTGCGGAAGTGCCGGCTCCAGTAGAGCACATCCATGTCGATCAGAGGCGCGTCGGCAAGCTGCACGATGAAGATGCGGTCGCCGGGAATGGCGCGGATCGAGTTCACGTCGATCTTGCGCGCCAGCGTGTGAAAGGAATCGAGGATCAGCCCGACCGCCGGATGATCGGCGCGGCGGACGATCTCCCAGGCGTCGCGATGGTCGTTTATATGCCGGCCCCAGGCCAGCGCCTCGTAGCCGACGCGAACGCCGCGCCGCCTGGCTCTCTCGCCAAGCTCGGCGAAATCCGCCGCCGCGCGGTCGACGCCGCCGAGCGACAGCGGCGAGACGTTGGAGCAGATGAGCATCAGGTCGGTGCCGAGTTCGCCCATGACGTCGAACTTGCGCTCGGCGCGCTCGAACGCCTTGGCCCTTTGCGGCTCGGGCATGCCCTCGAAATCGCGGAAGGGCTGGAACAGCGTGATCTCGAGCCCATGATCGCGAACCATGCGGCCGACCTCGGCCGGGGTGCCGTCGAAGGCGAGGAAATCCGTCTCGAAAATCTCGACGCCGTCGAAACCCGCCCCGGCGATAGCCGCGAGTTTCTCGCGGAAGTCGCCGCTGATCGAAACCGTGGCGATCGAGGTCCTCATTTCGTTCCTCCGCCGAATAAACGAACCGGTTCGTACATTATGGCGGACGTGAAGGCGTGGCAACGGCTGCCCGCCAGATTCCGTATGGCGGGGAGGAAGGAATGCCGACCCGATCCGGCGACGGCTAGCCGAGTTTCTCGTTGCGCGTGACGAAGCGAAGGACCATGTCGACCACGTTCCGTCGCAGGGTATCGACATGGTCTTCCGCGCTCAGGTCGCGGCCGAATATCTTGGAGAAAGTGGCGCGATTGGAGACGTTGAAGAAGCAGAGCGCGCTGACTTGCCAGTGAAGCTCCAGCGGATCGAGACCTTCCCGGAAGACGCCCTCCTTGACGCCGCGCGAATAGATTTCCGCGATATTGTCGATGGCGCGGACGTTGAGTTCGCGGATCACCTGCGAGCGGTCGAGATATTCGCCGTGATGGATGTTCTCGATCATCACCATGCGGATGAATTCCTCATGGCTCTGGTGGTGGTCGAAGGTGAACTCCACCAGCTTGCGCAGCGCCTCGATCGGCGGAAGGCCGGCGGTGTCCAGCTTCGCCTCGCCTTCGCGCACCAGCCGGTAGGCGTCCTCGAGGGCCGCGAGGTAGAGGCCCTCCTTGTCGTCGAAATAGTAATAGATCATCCGCTTGCTGGCGCGGGTGCGGGCGGCGATCTCGTCGATGCGGGCGCCTGAAAGGCCGTTCAGCGCGAACTCCTCGGAGGCGATCTCCAGGATGTTCCGCCGCGTGCCCTCGCGGTCGTAATTCCGCGTTCCCGCGCGCGCCGGAGCACGGCCAGCCTCCGCTTTGTCCTTCAACTTCATGGGCATGCATCTCCGCTTGGCCGGCTTTATTGACAGGACTAACCAGTTCGTACATCATCGTTCCAGGGCACGATCATATACCGGCGCGCGTCCGATCAAGACAAGTACGGTAAAAGCACCGGTCAGGGAGGATCGCGTGGACGAATTGAGGGGCGCCGTCGATCGGCTGCGCGCGCTTGCGGGCGAAAGCGTCGACGCCTCCCGGAATGCGAAGACCATTTTGGTGGGGCTTGCCGGCCGCGGCATACAGGCCTCGCGCTCCCC
>JBQCFH010000103.1:0-2294 GCA_051959385.1 Rhizobiaceae bacterium
TGAACTGCCCCCCATTTCGACCGGACAGTCGGCATAAGCAGAAAGGCTCAAGCACAGGCTTGAGGACAGGCTTATGTCTAACGAGTATCGACGCGTTGAATTGCTGACGGGTGATGTTCGCCGTAGACGGTGGACAACCGAGCAGAAGCTGACAATCATTGAGCAGAGTTTCGAACCTGGCGAGACGGTGTCTTCCACCGCTCGCCGTCATGGCGTTGCGCCCAATCTGCTTTACAGGTGGCGCAGGCTCTTGAGTGAGGGAGGTGCAGCAGCCGTGGATTCTGACGAGCCGGTTGTCGGCAATTCGGAAGTGAAGAAGCTGGAGGATCGTGTCCGCGAGCTGGAGCGCATGCTCGGCCGCAAGACGATGGAGGTCGAAATACTCCGGGAAGCCTTGTCCAAAGCAGACTCAAAAAAACGGATATCGCGGCCGATCTTGTTGCCGAAGGACGGTTCCCGATGAAGACCGTCGCAGACACGCTGGGCGTATCCCGTTCCAACCTCGTCGAGCGGCTGAAAGGCAGATCGAAGCCGCGCGGGCCATACCACAAGGCCGAGGATGCAGAGCTTCTACCCGCCATTCGCAGGCTGGTGGATCAAAGGCCGACCTATGGTTATCGGCGGATCGCCGCGCTCCTCAATCGCGAAAGGCGAGCCGCCGATAAGCCTGCCGTCAACGCCAAACGGGTTCATCGCATCATGGGCAACCACGCCATGCTGCTGGAGAAGCACACGGCCGTTCGCAAAGGCCGCCTCCACGACGGCAAGGTCATGGTCATGCGTTCGAACCTGCGCTGGTGCTCGGACGGTCTGGAGTTCACCTGCTGGAATGGCGAGGTCATCCGTCTCGCCTTTATCATCGACGCCTTCGACCGCGAGATCATCGCCTGGACGGCGGTCGCCAACGCGGGCATCTCCGGCTCTGACGTGCGCGACATGATGCTGGAGGCGGTCGAGAAGCGGTTCCGCGCAACCCGAGCCCCGCATGCCATCGAGCATCTCTCCGACAATGGCTCGGCTTACACCGCGAGGGACACGAGGCTGTTTGCCCAGGCGCTCAATCTGACGCCCTGCTTCACGCCGGTGGCCAGTCCGCAGTCGAACGGCATGTCGGAAGCCTTCGTCAAAACCCTGAAGCGGGATTACATCCGCATATCGCAGGTTCCGGACGCAGCAACGGCGCTCCGGCTCATCGACGGATGGATCGAGGACTATAACGAAATCCATCCCCATTCCGCGCTCAAGATGGCTTCCCCTCGGCAGTTCATCAGGGCAAAATCAAACTAGCCGACATGTCCGGTGAAACGGGGTGCACTCCAGAACGCAAGGCCTGCTATTACACGGTGACGGAGGACGAGCATTTCGTCATCCGCCCCGCGGGAAAGAAGGCGACGCTGCTTTCTGCCTGCTCGGGGCACGGCTTCAAGCTTGCGCCGCAGTCGGCGGCGGAAGCGGTGGCGTTGGTTGAGCGGGCTTTGTGATCCTTCTCCTTATGGGGAGAAGCGCAGGGCGGGATAAGGCATAAGCTTTGATGCTGTGGCCTCCCCACCCCTCACCCCGCCTCCGCTTCGCTCGGCGGACCTCTCCCCGGTGGGGCGAGGAGGTCCGTGAGCGCTGCGGCTTTTCCCACCATTGCTTCAGTGCAAGGGAACGAAGGCGGCGCAACACCCCTCTTCTCCCCACCGGGGAGAAGGTGCCGGCAGGCGGATGAGGGGGCTCCCTCCGCCCCAAAAAGCTAAAAGAGACCGCACCATCGCGATCTCCAAATTCCACGACTTTCGAAGGCAACAGGAAGGTTCCGATGACCGCTTCCGATCTTCTCAATCGTCTCTTCATGGCGGTGCTGACGCTTTTGGGCGTCGCCGTCATCGTCTTCTGTTTGTTGCGCATCGTGCCGGGCGATCCGATCGCCATGATGATCTCGCCGAGCGCGACGCCGGCGGATATCGCGGCGCTTCGCGCTCACTACGGCCTCGATCTCGGCCTGCCGCAGCAGTTTGGCATCTGGTTCATGGATGTGCTGAAGGGCAATTTCGGGACCTCGATCTCGCAGCGGCGCGATGTGATGGAACTGATCGGCGAGCGGCTTCCCGCGACGCTGGAGCTCGCCTTCGCCGCCCTCGTCTTCGGCGTGCTGGCGGGCGGCGTGATTGCGACGCTGGGCACGCTGGCGCGCCGCACCGCGCTCGACCCGGCGCTGGATTTCATCAACGGCCTCTTCCTCGCCGTGCCCGATTTCGTCTGGGCGCTGGCGCTCGTCCTGCTGCTCGGCGTCTTCTGGCCGGTATTTCCGC
>JBQCFH010000104.1:0-4600 GCA_051959385.1 Rhizobiaceae bacterium
AACGGATGTGCAGATGGCCGTGCGGCGCATCGTCGTCGCCATAGACCCGCATGGCGCGGAGCTTGCTGATGCCGGGCGTGTCCGCCGGCACGAGGATCATAGAAT
The DNA here is from genome assembly GCA_051959385.1 of Rhizobiaceae bacterium. Lineage (GTDB taxonomy): Bacteria > Pseudomonadota > Alphaproteobacteria > Rhizobiales > Rhizobiaceae > Mesorhizobium_L. The sequence goes on from JBQCFH010000104.1 coordinate 106, forward strand.
GCTGTTTGTGCTTCGGCCCGTCATTTGGCGTCTTCACCATGACGATGTAGATGGCGCAGCGCGGATCGCCCGCGCCCGACGACCACCATTTTTCGCCGTTCAGCACATATTCCTCGCCGTCGCGCACGCAGCTCATCGAAATGTTGGTGGCGTCGGAGGAGGCCACGTCCGGCTCGGTCATCAGATAGGCGGAGCGTATCTTTCCCTCGAGCAGCGGCGCCAGCCATTTTTTCTTGTGCTCTGCCGTGCCGTAGCGCTCCAGCACCTCCATGTTGCCGGTATCCGGCGCCGAGCAGTTGAAGGTTTCGGCGCCGAGATGCGCCTTGCCCATCTCCTCGGCGAGATAGGCATATTCGACGGTCGAGAGTCCGTAGCCGCGCTCCGAGTCCGTCAGCCAGAAATTCCACAAGCCCCGCTCGCGCGCCTTCGCTTTCAGCCCCTCCAGAATCTCTGTCTGGCGCTCCGTGAACGACCAGCGGTCGCCGTTCCGGCCGACCTCGGCGAGGAACTCATCGTCGAGCGGCGCGATCTCCTCGCGCACCATGCGGCTGACCTTTTCATGAAGCGGCTTCAGCCGCTCCGTCATGCCGAGGTTCATTTCCGAATTCATGAATTTCCTTTCTTCGTGCCGAGACCATGCATCGCAAAGGCGACGATCTGCCGTGCAATGTCCTCTATGTCCCGCAAGGTCTCGCCGGCGCGGGGCGAGTACCAGAATATCGGCGAATTGAGCGTCATGAAGACGAGTTGGTTGGCAATGCCGAGATTGTCGAACGCCATGTCCCCGTCGTCGCGCGCCTCGGCCAGCAGGTCGCGGAAAATGTCGCTGTAGCGCGAACGCGAATCCAGCAGTTCCGCGAATACCGTCCGCTGTTCAGGCGTCGTGGCGCCACGCAGATGCATCTCCACGCCTTCCCACACCACCCGCTGGAACTGCCGCGTCGTGATCATCTGCACGACATGGACGAACGCCATCTTGCGCCAGCGCTCGATCGCCCTTTCCTTTGCGCGTCGAAACGGTTCGATGGCCCGGTAATTCATCTCCATGCCAGAGCGGAACACGTCGGCGAAGAGGTCGGATTTCGACGAATAGTGATGGTAGATGCGGCCCTTGGTGGCGCCGAGCCGACGCGCCACATCGTCGATCGAGCTTGCCGAATAGCCGCGCTCCATGAAGCAATGCGCCGCCGCGTCCAGAATATCCGCGCGCGAACTGTCGGGCACGTGATCCCGAAGGCTGAGCGCCATCCGCCTGCAATCCTCCCGCTGCCGCTGGCTTCGCCTCTTCTTTTGCCGACGAGGGAAACGGAGCCAATGAGCGCCGAAAGGATGAACATACTACCGGGTATGTTGTCAACGCGCGCGGCTGTCTGTAGCTATGCACCGGAGATGGAACCGTGGCGCCGGTCGTCCGGCGAGCCGAGGGAGACAGCATGTCCTATCTGGAGGAACTTTTTTCGGTCGCAGGCAAGAAAGCGCTGGTCACCGGCGCCGCGACGGGCATCGGCCGGATGGCGGCGACGGCGCTCGTCCAGGCGGGAGCGGACGTCATGATCGCCTCGCGCAAGGGCGAGGATTGCGCACGGGTCGCCGGCGAGCTGAACTCGCTCGGGGCTGCGGGAAAGGCCGAGGGCTTCAAGGGCGACGTCGGCAGCGAGGAAGGCGTCCTGGCGCTGGCCGAAGAGGTGCGGAAGCGCACCGACGGGCTCGGCATCCTCATCAACAATGCCGGGCTTTCCTGGGGCGCGCCGCTGGAGGAGTTCCCCTATCATGCCTGGGCGCGTGTCCTCAACGTCAACGTCACCGGCCTTTTCCACCTGACGCGCGAGCTGCTGCCGCTGCTCTCCAACGCCGCCCGGCCGGAGGACCCCGCCCGCATCATCAATCTAGGCTCGGTCATGGGAACGCAGCCCATGGCCGACGGCGCCTACTCCTACACGGCCTCCAAGGCCGCCGTGCACCACCTGACGCGGACGCTGGCGAACGAGCTCGCGGAGAAATTCATCACCGTCAACGCCTTCGCGCCGGGCCCCTTCCAGAGCCGCATGACGGCGTTCGCGACCGGCACGGAGGAGAAGGCGGCGACCGTGGCGAGCCATGTGCCGCTGCGCCGGATCGGCAGCCCGAGTGACATAGCCGGGGCAACGCTCTATCTTTGTTCGCGGGCTGGCGCATACGTGACCGGGGCGATCCTGCCGATAGATGGCGGCGAGTCGGTCAATCACGGCATGCGGCTCTTCAAGGATGTCAGGTAAAGCGGCACGAATGTCGGCATACAAGTTGGAACCCGTCTCCGTGGACGAGGTGAAGGCCGCGGTGGGCAAGGAAGTCGGCGTATCGCCGTGGCGCATCGTCACGCAGCAGATGATCGACCAGTTCGCCAACGCCACGGACGACCACCAGTTCATCCATGTCGATCCCGAGCGCGCCGCTCGCGAGACGCCTTTCGGCGGCACGATCGCGCACGGCTTCCTGTCGCTCTCGCTGCTCTCGACCTTCGCTTTCGAAACGCTCCGGCCGATCGAAGGCGCCGGCATCGGCATCAACTACGGTTTCGACAACGTCCGCTTCCAGGCGCCGGTGAAGACCGGCTCGCGCGTGCGCGCCCGCTTCTTTCTGGCCGACCTCAATGTCCGCCCCTCGGGCTGGATCCAGTCGAGCTATGACGTGACGATCGAGATCGAGAATTCAAGGAAGCCGGCGCTCACCGCGCGCTGGCTGACACTGACCGTGCTCGAGCGCAAGGAACAGACGGCCTGAGCACATGAATAAGCCCGACGCGAACGCCATCGACCGGGCCGTCCTCGGTCCCTATCTGGAGGCGCATGTTCCAGGCTTTTCCGGGCTCGAGGCGGTCGAGAAGTTCAATTCCGGGCAATCCAACCCTACCTATCTGCTCCGCGCCAGGAGCGGCAGGTACGTACTGCGGGCCAAGCCGCCCGGCGAGCTTCTCAAATCGGCGCATCAGGTGGACCGCGAATATCGCGTGATGAGGGCTTTGAAGGGGACGAAGGTGCCCGTTCCCGATGCGCTGTTCCTGGCGCCGGAGGATTCGGCCATCGGCCGCATGTTCTTCGTGATGGGATTCCTCGACGGCCGCATCTTCTGGGATCCGTCGCTCCCGGAACTTTCCTCGAACGATGAGCGCGCGGCGATCTACGACGCCATGAACGGCGCGCTCGCCGCGCTCCACGACATAGACGTCGATCAGGTGGGGCTAGCCGATTTCGGGCGGCCGGGCAGCTATTTCGAGCGCCAGCTCTCGCGCTGGACCGGCCAGTATCACGCCTCGGAAACCGCCACGGTGGCCGACATGGACAGGCTGATCGCCTGGCTTGAGGAGCACCTGCCGCCGGACGACGGCATCGTCTCGCTCGTGCACGGAGACTACCGGCTGGACAACATGATCTTCGCGCCCGACCGGCCGGAGATTCTGGCCGTGCTCGACTGGGAGCTGTCCACCCTCGGCCATCCCTATGCCGACCTCGCCTATCAGTGCATGCAATGGCGGCTGCCGCATACGTCGGGATTCAAGGGCCTCGGCGGCATCGACCGCGCAGCGATCGGCCTGCCCTCGGAAGAGGGATATGTCGAGCGCTACTGCCGACGCCGAGGCCTTTCGGGCATCGACAACTGGACGTTCTGTCTCGCCTTTTCCTTCTTCCGGCTCGCCGCCATCTGCCAGGGCGTCTACAAGCGCTCGCTCGACGGCAATGCGTCGAACCCGGAAAAGGCCCGCACCTATGGCGAAGCGGTCAAGCTGCTCGCCGGCCTGGCGGTGAAGCTGCTCGACGGCAAGGGCTGAACTGGACGCGCCGCCAAGCCGCCTATTTTTCGTTCGGGTTGCCGGCCTTGCTGGGCTGGGTCACCGAGACCGGATCGCTGGCCGGAAAAGTGTCCTCCAGACCCTCTTCCAGCTCCTCCTGGTCCTCCTTACGCCGCTTTTCCTTCTCATAGGAACGCACGGCGGGCGATTTCTTGGCGCGCTTTTGAGAAGCGGGGTTGTTTTCCATGTCGGTTCCTCGCGGTCTGCCGCGAACAACCACTGTAGCACAGGATGGTTCCCGCCTTCAGGACACGTCCCGTGCCGCTTCGGTAAGGAACGTGAAGGCATAGTCGGAGAACGAGCGCCAGCACTCGACCCTGAACGCGTCCTCTGCCGTCCGGAAAAGCACGATCTCCACCTTGCCAAGCACGGTCCGCGCCGCCGCCCCGACCGGGAACGCCGCAACCGACAGGTCGCGCGGGCAGCCGGCGCTCAACACATCCTCCGCACCGGGCCCCGAGACGATGATGCCGACGTTGCGATGCGAGATGTCTACCGCGGAATGCAGCGCCTTGACCTTCTCGCAGTCGGCGGCCGGATCGCCGCCGGCCGTATCGATCACCAGCCACTCCTCCGGCCCGAGCCAAAGCGCCGCGCGACCGCCCTTGCCGGCAAAATCGCCGGATTTGCCGAAAGCCGAGCCCATCGGCTGCTCGGGCAGCTTGACGC
>JBQCFH010000105.1:0-11091 GCA_051959385.1 Rhizobiaceae bacterium
AAGCCGGGACATAGAAGAAGGATGAACCGCCCTCGCCCGCAACGAGGCGAATGCCGATCGTATCGCCTGCGTCGGAACGATAGTCCGCTTCGCCGGTCACCTGATTTTCCAGGTAGAGCGCGATCTTGCCCGGCACATCGAACGCCTCGATGCGAACGCCGGTCGGCTCGTTCCCGGCGTCGGCGATGTCGGTCACGGTGTCGGCCCGGAGCGCGCGCCTCGGGACGATCCGCCGGTCGAGCACCTCGAACACCGGGTTTTCCGCCAGGACGGAGAGGACGCGCTCCGTCCCGTAGAGCGCGAAGGCCTGCCTTTCGCGCAGCGACAGCAGCCCGGCGATATGATCCACATCGGCGTTCGTGAGCACGATTGCCTTGATGGGCGAGGCGCGCAACGGGCCGGATTCAGGAGGATGCAAGGCCGGCGTCTCGGCGATCTGCTGGCGAATGTCTGGAGAGGCGTTGAAGAGCACCCAGTCCTTGCCGTCGGCCGATACGGCGAGGCTCGATTGCGTGCGCGCCCGTATGCCGGCGGTTCCTTTCCGCGCGGCGCGGCTCAGCCGGAAATTGCAGTTCCATTGCGGGAAACCGCCGCCCGCGGCGGAGCCGATGATCCTGATGTGCATGCCCGCGCCGTTCGCCGCGCCAAATGCTGCGGCAGGATTGACGCCCGAGAACGCGGCCGCGCGCGGCGATTTTGGCCGCGCGTACCGGGCTATTTCCTGGGGGCTATCTCGGCGGGCAGATAGCGGGAGATTTCCATGCCCGCCGCGACCTGGCACATGGTCGGCCTCTTCCAAGTCTTCTTCATTGCAGTCTCCTCAAATTCGGGGACATCGGTTGGCAGAAGTCCCTGCCGGCAAATAGCGCTGCGCCCTCTGCCGGCAACCGCCGGGCAGAGGAACCGCAACCTTTTCGGTACGAAAACCCCTGATGAGGCCGCGTCACGGCCCCGAGAACGATGCCGCGAGGAGCGCAAGAATGAGCGCCGGCGGCATGACGATCATGCCGATCTTCAGGAAGGGCCAGGAGCCGATCTTGATGCCCTCGCGCCGCAGCGCTGCGAGCCACAGGATGGTGGCGAGCGAGCCGGTGACCGAGAGGTTCGGCCCGAGATCGACGGCGATCAGCACGAAGCGGCGCACCATCTCCGGGAATTCGGCGCTCTGGAAGATCGTCGCGGCCACGAGGCCCGCCGGCAGATTGTTGACCAGATTGGCACCGAGCGCCGTTCCGGCCGCGAAGGCGAAGGCGGTACCCGTCGCCGAGCCTTCCGCCGCCCTGTGAAGAAAAGCGCCGAGCGCCGGTATGGACCCCGTCTGCTCCAGCCCCTCGACCAGGACGAAGAGGCCGCCGACCAGCGGCAGCACGCCCCAGGAGATATCCCTGACCACCTTGAGGGGCGACGAGCGTTCCGCGACGAGCGTCACGGCAGCCGTCGCGATGCCCGCCACTGCCGTCGGCAGGCCGAGCTGGAAGCCGCGCGCCGACGCAGCCATCAGCACGATCGCTGTCGCCACGATGCCGATACCGGCGACCCGGCCGCCGAAGGAAAGATGCGGCATCGGGACCTGGCGGACCATCTCGTGCCGGAGTTCCGCGCGCTGCGACCAGCGAAGCATGGCATAGGTCGCCGCGATTGAGGCGAGCGAAGGCAACGCGAAGAGCGGCAGCCACTCGAACAGCGGCGGCATGTGCGAAGCATAGACGACGAGGTTCGCCGGGTTCGAGATCGGCAGGACGAAGGACGCGGCGTTGGCGATGAAGGCGCAGATGAGGAGATAGGGCAGCGGCTCGCTGACCGCGGCCGCCCGCATGGCGGCCGCCACCGCCGGCGTCAGCACGACGGCCGCGGCGTCGTTGGAAAGGAATACCGTGACGACGATGCCGACGCCGTAGACGAGCGTGAAGAGGCGGGTGGGCGAGCCCTTGGCGAGCCTGGTGGCCAGCGCCGCCAGCCAATCGAACAGGCCCGATTCGCGCGCGACTTCCGACAGGAGCATCATGCCGATCAGGAAGAGATAGACATCCAGGCCGGCAAGGATGCCCCGCCACGCGCCGGAGAGCGGCAGGAAGCCCAGCCCGACGATCAGCACGGCCCCGGCGACCGCCCAGATCGCCTCGGGCAAGCCGCGCGGCCGGAAAACGATGCCCGCCGCGGCAAGCGCGGCGATGACGCCCGTGCCGGCCTGCACAACGTTCATGCGCGAGCGCCCCCGTCACGACGGAAATAGCCGAAACTCATTGCAGCGCCCTCCCTCGGCTGCCAACGCGGGCATCTCCGGCAATCCGACCGAAGCCGCACATGCCCGCCTGCATCGTGCATATCGCCTTCACAGAAAAGCGGCGGCGTATCCGGTACGCCGCCGCGGATTGAAGCTATAGGTGCTCGCCTAGTGCCACGGCCACAGATAATGACAGCGGCGCACCAGCGGCCTGCGCACGTGACGGCGACACATGACCCCGCTCCTCGGACGATAAGCCTCTCAATCCCAATCTACCAAATTCCTCAACATGCGCTATCCGTGATCGCCCTGACGCAAGGCGAGGTCCAGAAGGAATCTGGCCACACAGCCATGCCGTTTACGAATCGTAAACCTTAACGGAATTCGTAAGTTGGTAACTTTTCCGCGCGCGTTGAACCATCCGCGTGCGACGCTGTTATGGGCGCCGGACCGACTCACTGGACCGAGTCGTGGGGGGCCAACCAAAGCGGAGAACGCGATGAATATCGACATCGAGAGACTGTCGAAACGGCTCGCGGCCGACAAGAACCTCAGTGATTATGATTTCTGGCGGGCCTCGAAGACGATCAATCAAGCGTTGTACATGATCGAAAGATACCGCCTTCCCATTCCTATCGATGTTCTGCGCGCCCGAAATATTATCCGGCAGGCACGGAAAAGAAGAAAAGGCCCGCTCCAGAGGAATTGAATTGCGATTATTGACTTTCCATGTCGACATTTCCGCGACTGCTCGCCGGCTGCGCCGCTCGCTTTCAGCCGAGGACAAGATGGAAAGTTGCGCTGCCTCGCAACCGCCGGCTGCGCCACCCGAACATTAACCAACGCGCCTCATGACAAATATTTGCGCAGGAACGAGACGGTCCTTTCCCAGGCGAGATCGGCTGCATTCTTGTCGTAACGCGCCGCCGAGGTGTCATTGTTGAAGGCGTGGTTGGCGCCTTCATAGACGTAGATCTGGAAGCTCTTGCCATTCTTCTCCAGCGCCTCCCGGAACGCCGGAATGCCGGCATTGGTGCGCTTGTCGAGCCCGGCATAGTGAAGCAGAAGCGCGGCATGGATTTTCGCAGCGTCGGCAGCGTCGGGCTGCATGCCGTAATAGGCGACGCAGGCGGCGAGGTCGGGAGCGTTGACCGCCGTCTGGTTCGCCAGGCTGCCGCCCCAGCAGAAGCCGACCGCGCCGACCTTGCCGGTGCCGTCCGGGCGTCCTTTCAGGTAGCCGACCGTCGCCACGGCATTGGCGGTCGTCTTCGCCGCATCGAGCGCCGAGATCATCTCGCGCGCCTTTTCCTCGTCGGTCGGCGTGCCGCCGGAGGGCGACAGGAAATCGGGCGCCAGCACCATGAAGCCTTCGATTGCAAGCCGGCGCGACACGTCGCGGATATGCTCGTTCAGCCCGCGATTCTCATGGATGACCATGACGGCCGGAAGCTTGGCGGACTGGCCGGCGGGCCGGACGAGATACCCCTTCATCTCGCCATCCGCCCCGGGATAGGCGATGTCCTTCCCTTCGATGCGCTCGTCGTCCCCCGCCACGATGGAGGCGCGCGCCGGGTCGGCGGCAAGGAGCGGCGCGATCGCCGCTGCGGCAGCGCCCGAGCCCGTCAGCCGCGTCAGCGTCTCCATGAAGCGGCGTCGGTCGAGCGTCAGGTGGGTGTATTCGTCGTAGGCGTCGATCATCGCCTGGGTGATGGCCGGTTTCTGCATCCTCGTCTCCCATCTCGCGTCCTCGAGCGCTAACGGAACTAGGCGGGGACTCTTCCCGGTCGAGTAACGTTTCGGCGAGCCGGCGTCCGCATCCCGGCCGGAGCGCGAAAGACTTTTCGAACGAAAGTCGAAATCGCTGCTGCACTTTACGATGGCAAAGGTCCGCGGCAGGCCTATACTTGTGTCGTTCCGGACACCCGGACCCGGCGGTGCATGCCGACGCGTTTTGCTTGTTTCTCAAGGAGGACTGAAATGCTTGTTTCCAAATCTGCGCTGGCCGGCATAGCGGCGCTCGCCGGCGCGGGCTTCCTTTTGCTGCCGGTCTCGGCGCAAGCAGCCGCCGCCGGCAGTGTCAGCAAGGAGTGCAGCGCGCAGTACCAGGCGGCGAAGAAAGCCGGCACGTTGAACGGCCAGAAATGGCCGCAATTCTATTCGGATTGCGCGGCCAAGATGAAGGCGAACGACTCATCGGCCGAGGATACGTCCGCCAAATCGAAGAAGGAGACCAAATCCGACGACGCCATGAAGCCCAAGGAGGCGATGGCGCCGAAGGAAGGCAAGGCCCCCAAGGACAGCAAGGCCGCGAAGGAGGCGAAGACCTTCTCCGGCCACCGCACGACCCAGCAGATCTGCAGCGAGCAGTACCAGGCGGCGAAATCCGCCGGAACGCTCGGCGGCAAGAAGTGGTCGCAGTTCTATTCTGACTGCGCCGCCGACATCCGGAACGACACGTCCGACACGACCGAGACGCCGGACGAACCGAAGGCCGAAAAGGCGGCGGCGACGAAGCCCGGCGCCCCGATGGTCGACAAGAACGGCAAGCCGCTGACGCCCGGCCAGATCGCCTTCCGCCAGCGCATCCACGAATGCAGCGTCGAATGGCAGCGCGACAAGGCGGCCAACAAGCTCAAGGGCCAGAAATGGCCGCAATACTGGAGCGCCTGCAACACGCGGCTGAAGAAGGAAGAGTAGTCCCATGGCCATCACGGCTCAGGACATCGTCGATCAGGTCGCTTCGCGCCTGGGTCTCGACCAGGCGGCGGCCGAGAACACCGTCGGCACCATCCTGTCGGTGATCTATCACGAAGCCGAGGGCACCAAGGTCGAAGCGCTCTTCGACAAGATCCCGGGCGCCCGGGATCTTGCCCAGCGCTACGATGTCATGGCGACGGACCCGAATGCCGGAGGCGGCGGCCTGATGGACATGCTCGGCTCGGCGCTCGGCGAGAGGGCCGGCGCGCTTATTCACGGCGTTTCGCGCCTGCGGAAGTCCGGCCTGTCGGTGGAGCAGGTGAGGCAGGCCGGCGAGCAGTTCTTCCAGCAGGTTGAGGCCGCCGCCGGCCCCGGCCTCATGAAGGAGATCAAGGAGCAGGTCCCGGGCATGGCGGGCCATCTCGGCGCCTGATCTTCATCGCCCCTCTTCCTCGGCCCGGCCTTGCGCCGGGCTTTTTTCCGGTTCGGCGGAAACGGGCACATCCATTCCCCACGACCCGCTCGATGAGAAAAGTTCGTCCCTTGCCCGGTCGTGCTCGCGGTCCTATTTGTTCAACGCTTATTGAACAAACGTTCCGTTCAGCACAGGACAATGCGCATGCCCACGCTTTTCGACCCGATCGTCATCGGCGACCTCCAGCTTCCAAACCGCATCCTCATGGCGCCGTTGACGCGCAACCGGGCGACCATGCCGGGCCGCGTGCCGAATGCGCTGATGAAGGAATATTACGTGCAGCGCGCCTCGGCCGGCGCGATCCTGACGGAAGCGACTTCGGTCTCGCCGCAAGGCGTCGGCTATCCGGCAACGCCGGGGATCTGGTCGGAGGAACAGGTCGCCGCGTGGCGCGGCATCACCGACGCGGTCCATGCCGCCGGCGGCCGCATCCTGATGCAGCTCTGGCATGTCGGCCGCATTTCCGATCCCGTCTATCATGACGGCCGGCCGCCCGTGGCGCCGAGCGCCATTGCGCCCAAGGGCCATGTCAGCCTCATTCGCCCTTTCCGTGATTACGTGACGCCTCAAGCGCTCGAGACGAGCGAAGTCGCGGCCGTGGTCGAGGCGTTCCGCAAGGGCGCGGAGAATGCCAAGCGCGCCGGCTTCGACGGCGTCGAGATCCATGGCGCCAACGGCTACCTGCTCGACCAGTTCCTGCAGGACAGCACCAACAAGCGCACGGACCGTTATGGCGGGCCGGTCGAGAACCGCGCCCGGCTCATGCTCGAAGTCACCGATGCCGTGGTTTCCGTATGGGGTCCGGGCCGGGTCGGCATGCACCTCGCCCCACGCGCGGATTCGCACGACATGGGCAACAGCGACCTGCCGGGCACGTTCGGCTACGTCGCGCGCGAACTCGGCAAGCGCAAGATCGCCTTCATCATGGCGCGGGAGTCCCAGGCCGAGCCGCGGCTCGGCCCGGCGCTCGAGGCGGCCTTCGGCGGCGTCTATATCGTCAATGAAGGCCTCGACCCCGGCACGGCTCAGGATCTGCTCGCCCGCGGCGAAGCGGATGCCGCGGCCTTCGGCAAGCTCTTCATCGCCAATCCGGACCTTCCGGAGCGCATACGGCTCGGCGCGCCGCTCAATCCCTGGCGCAAGGAGACTTTCTACGAAGGCGGACGGGACGGGTATGTCGACTATCCGGCTCTCCCGAAAGCGGCCGAATAGGCAAACCTGCCGACGCATATGCTTGCGCCTTCCCTCGCCTTCGTCTACCGACGCGCGCGAAAGGTGGGCCATGTCCGATTTCGTCAGCGAAACGGTGCTGAAGCGCGACGTCTTTTCCGAGACGCACAAGGGGCACCTTGCCGGCGAGCCGGCGAGGCCCGTCATCCGCCGCATCGTTTCGGCCGCGCCTTGGTGGTCGCGGCCGCTGGCTTGGGTGCTCGCGCGCCGCGAGATCGCGGCGCTCAGGGCGGTCAGGGGCATGGCCGGCACGCCGCAGATCATCTCGACCGATACGGACGGCCTGGTGCGTTCCTGGAGCGAGGGCACGCCGCTGCATCTGGCGCGGCCTTCCGATCCTGCCTGGTATCGCGACGCGGAATGGCTGTTGCGCCGGCTGCGCCGCGCCGGCATCACGCATAACGACCTCGCCAAGCCGCAGAACTGGCTGATGACGCCGGACGGCCGCGCCGCCGTCATCGACTTCCAGCTCGCTTCGACGCACCGCCGGCGCGGCGCGCTCTACAGGCTGATGGCGTATGAGGATTTCCGCCATCTCCTGAAGCAGAGGCGCGCCTTCGCCCCGCATCTGATGACGCCGACGGCAAAGCGCATCCTGGCGCGCCGCTCGCTGCCTTCGCGGATATGGATGGCGTCCGGCAAGAAGCTCTACAATCTCGTCACCAAGGGCCTGTTCAAATGGTCCGACGGCGAAGGCACCGGCGATCGCATCGACCGCGAGGGCGCGGCCATCGCCGCCGCGCTGAAGGGCCGGCCGGGCGTGACGGACGTGGCGCTTGCCCTCTATCCGCTGCCGAAGAAGGGCGTCGGCATCTATGCCTTCGCCGAGGCGCCGGGATCGGACGCCACGGACCTGAAGAGCTACGCCGCCACAGCCGATCTGGTGCAGCCGGTCGCAGCCCTCCCCCGCGCGCCGGATGGCCGCCCGCGGCTCGACATATTGAGCCTCATCGCCATGAACCAGATGACGGAGCTCGACGCGGCGCTCTCGGGCGATCCGGAGCTTGCCCGCATCGTCCAGCCGATCGCCGCGGCGCGGCTCAATTTCACCGACCGCCGCATCTCGCGCATGGAAAAGAAGCCCGGCGCCTGAAACCGGCCATCAAGCCGCGCGGAGCCGGAGCCATCAATTTGCTCTTCGGCTGCCATATTAAATCCTTGATATCGCTGTCATCGTAACCGATGACGCATGCCGAATCGCCCGCAGAACACGACCTGGAAGCCGTTCTTCTGGAGCTTGCCTTCGAGTTCGTCGATTTCACTGTCTCGAGCTTCGAAACCGCCGTCCAGGCCGCCGCCGAGCAGGTCGATGCCGAGATACTGTTCAACGTCCGCTTCGATCACCCGCGCTACCAGCGCGTGGCGGCGGTCCGGAGCCGATCGCAGGGCACGGTCTGCCTCGCCCTCTTCGAACGCTCCGGCCGCAGGGTCCGCGTGATCCCGATCGCGCCCGACCACGCGCCGACGATCGAGGAGGTCAGGGTGTGGGCGGCGCAGCCGCTTCACCTGCAGGCCGACGAGGAGAACCAGAACCGGCTTCGCCACCTGCTCTTCGTCGCCTGCGCGCCGTTGCGCCGCGCGAGCTAGCCGGGAAGCCGCCGCTTCCGGGCGACAACCGCCCTGTTTGTGTGGCCTTTTGCGGCCGAATCACTACATTCCCCGGAAATGGCCGGTCTTCCCGACGATATGCCCTTCTTCGACGAGCCGGACGCGCCGCGTCCCTCCGGCATCGCCGCGCGCGCCATGGCCGCGCGGCAGGGCGCGACGCCCGATTACCTGAAGGGGCTCAACCCCGAGCAGCGGCTGGCGGTCGAGACGACCGAAGGCCCCGTGCTGGTGCTGGCCGGCGCCGGCACCGGCAAGACGCGCGTCTTGACCACGCGCATCGCCCACATCCTCGCCACCGGCCGCGCCTTTCCCTCGCAGATCCTCGCCGTCACCTTCACCAACAAGGCCGCGCGCGAGATGAAGGAGCGCATCGGCTTCCTCGTCGGCGAGGCGGTCGAGGGCATGCCCTGGCTCGGCACGTTCCACTCGATCGGGGTGAAACTGCTCCGCCGTCACGCCGAGCTGGCCGGCCTGAAGTCGGGCTTCACCATCCTCGACACGGACGACGTGGTCCGCCTCATCCGGCAGCTCATCCAGGCGGAAGGGCTGGACGACAAGCGCTGGCCGGCGCGCCAGTTCGCCATGATGATCGACGGCTGGAAGAACAAGGGCCTCGGCCCGAAGGACATCCCCGAAGGCGATGCGCGCAGCTTCGGCAATGGCAAGGGCCGCAAGCTCTATACCGACTACCAGGAACGGCTGAAGACGCTGAACGCCTGCGACTTCGGCGATCTCCTATGCCATCCGATCCGCATCTTCCGCGAAAACCCGGATGTGCTCAGGGAATACCACCGCAAGTTCAAATACATCCTCGTCGACGAATACCAGGACACGAACACCGCGCAGTATATGTGGCTGAGGCTTTTGGCGCAGAGGCCGCAGGGGCAGCGACCCACCTCCCCCTTGTGGGGAGGTCGGACCGAAGGTCCGGGTGGGGGTAAGTCAGCAAGCGCTGCCGATTCAAGCACCCCCACCCCGGCGCTGCGCGCCGACCCTCCCCACAAGGGGGAGGGTGGGAGCCCTTCGGCCGGAGGCCAAGGCGGCGACCGCCGCCCGCCCGACTTTTCGGGCGCGCCCGCGCAGGCCAGCGACCCCGGACTTGATCCGGGGGAGCGCGCGGCCGTGAGCGTGAATATTTGCTGCGTCGGCGATGACGACCAGTCGATCTACGGCTGGCGCGGGGCGGAGGTGGACAATATCCTGCGCTTCGAGAAGGATTTCCCCGGCGCCACCGTCATCCGGCTGGAGCGCAACTACCGCTCGACCGCCCATATTCTAGGCGCCGCCTCGCACCTGATCGCGCATAATGAGGGCCGGCTCGGCAAGACGCTCTTCACCGACGCCGCCGACCCCGACGACGCCAAGGTTGTCGTCCACGCCGCCTGGGACTCGGAAGAGGAGGCGCGCGCCGTCGGCGACGAGATCGAGGCCCTTCAACACAAGGGCCATTCGCTGAACGACATGGCGATCCTCGTGCGCGCCTCCTTCCAGATGCGCGAATTCGAGGACCGCTTCGTCACGCTCGGCCTCAACTACCGCGTCATCGGCGGCCCGCGCTTCTACGAGCGCCAGGAGATCCGCGACGCCATGGCCTATTTCCGCGTCGTCGCGCAACCCGCGGACGACCTCGCCTTCGAGCGCATCGTCAACGTGCCGAAGCGCGGCCTCGGCGAGGCGGCGATCCGCCAGATCCACGACGTGGCGCGCGCCCGCCGCATCCCCATGCTGGAAGCCGCGACCGAGCTCGCCGAAAGCGACGAGATGAAGCCGAAGCCGCGCGCGGCGCTGCGCCAGCTCACGGCCGGCTTCGCCCGCTGGCAGAAGGCGCTCGATTCGACGCCGCACACCGAGCTCGCCGAGATCATCCTCGAGGAGAGCGGCTACACGGAGATGTGGAAGAACGACCGCTCGGCGGAAGCGCCCGGCCGGCTCGACAACCTCAAGGAGCTGATCCGCTCCATGGAGGAGTTCGAGTCGATGCGCTCCTTCCTCGAGCATGTCGCGCTGGTGATGGAGGCCGAGCAGAGCGAAGGCCTCGACGCCGTCAACATCATGACGCTGCATTCGGCCAAGGGACTGGAGTTCGAGACCGTCTTCCTGCCCGGCTGGGAGGAAGGGCTTTTCCCGCACCAGCGCGCGCTGGATGAGGGCGGCCGTTCCGGGCTGGAGGAGGAGCGACGGCTCGCCTATGTCGGCGTCACCCGCGCCAAGCGCAACCTGCACATCTGGTTCGTCTCCAACCGCCGCATACACGGGCTGTGGCAATCGACGATCCCGTCGCGCTTCCTCGACGAGCTCCCGGAGGCGCATGTCGAGGTCGCCGATGCCGGCAATTCATACGGCGGCTACGGCAACCCCTATGGCGGCGGGTCGTTTGCGCAAGGGCGCGGCGGCTTTGCAGGCCGGCAGAACCCATACGGCGCCTCGCGCTTCGACGAAGTCGGCGAGCGCTCCTTCTCCAACACCTACGCCACGCCAGGCTGGCAGCGCGCCCAGCAGAACCGTACCGAGGCAACCGATCGCAACTGGGGCACGCGCTCCGGCCACTCGGTCGAGCGCATCGGCTACGGCGAGACGGATTCCGGCTATGGCGCCGGCCGCGGCTCGGTGAAGGGACGCACCATCGAGGGCGAGCTGGTGGCGAAATCGGTCTCCTCCGATCCCTCCCCCTTCAAGGTCGGCGACCGCGTCTTCCACCAGAAATTCGGCAACGGTAACGTCGCCGCGATCGAGGGCAACAAGCTCACCATCGACTTCGACAAGGCCGGGCAGAAGAGGGTGCTGGACGGGTTTGTGCGGGGGGTGTGACGATTACATAACGGCGAACTTACGCGGAAGATTGTCCCACGTCCTCCCC
>JBQCFH010000106.1:0-2470 GCA_051959385.1 Rhizobiaceae bacterium
GAATTCGCGGAGCCGAGGATCTGGGGGCTTTGATGCGGCAGCTCGATTCGAGGAAGATCGTCGTCGCCACCCACAACAAGGGCAAGCTCGCTGAAATCCGCGAGCTTCTGGCCCCCTACGGGCTGGAGGCGGTGTCGGCCGGCGAGCTCGGCCTTGCCGAACCGGCCGAGACCGGCACAACCTTCGAGGAAAACGCCTATACCAAGGCCTTCGCCGCCGCTTCCGCGACGGGACTGCCGGCGCTGTCGGATGATTCCGGCCTCGAGGTCCACGCGCTCGGCGGCGATCCCGGCGTCTACACCGCCGATTGGGCCGAGAAGCCCGACGGTTCGGGCCGCGATTTCGGCATGGCGATGCGAAAGGTCGAGGATCTATTGCAGGAGAAAGGCGCGACCGACCCCGCCCAGCGCGGCGGGCGCTTCGTCGCCGTTCTCTGCCTCGCATGGCCGGACGGCCACGCCGAATATTTCCGCGGCGAGGTCGAGGGAACGCTGGTCTGGCCGCCGCGGGGCAATCGCGGCTTCGGCTATGATCCCGTGTTCCTGCCCGACGGCTACGCACAGACATTCGGCGAGATGAGCGCCGGCGAAAAACACTCCTGGGAGGCCGGGCGGGGCGATCTTGGCCTGTCGCACCGCGCCCGCGCCTTCGCGCGCTTCGCCACCGCCATGCTGGAGCCGGCATGACGGACGAGGGACCCGGCTTCGGCGTCTATGTGCACTGGCCGTTCTGCGCGGCCAAGTGCCCCTATTGCGACTTCAACAGCCATGTCCGGCACCAGCCGGTGGACCAGGAGAGGTTCGCCGCCGCCTTCGCACGCGAGATGGAGACGATCGCGGCGCGTACCGGCGAACGGACGATTTCAAGCATCTTCCTGGGCGGCGGCACGCCATCCCTGATGCGGCCGGAGACGGTCGGCGCGATCCTCGATGCGGTCGCCGCGAACTGGCACGTACCAGACGGCATCGAGATCACGCTGGAGGCGAACCCGTCTTCCGTCGAGGCGGAACGCTTCCGCGGCTACCGCGCCGCGGGCGTCAATCGCGTCTCGCTCGGCGTACAGGCGCTCAACGACCCGGACCTGCGCTTCCTCGGCCGGCTGCACGATGTTGCCGAGGCGCTCAACGCGATCGAACTCGCCCGCGCCATCTTCCCGCGCATGTCCTTCGACCTGATCTACGCCCGGCCCGGCCAGACGCCGGAGGCCTGGGCGGCCGAACTCGAAGAGGCGATCGGTCACGCCGCCGACCATCTGTCGCTCTACCAGCTCACCATCGAGGAAGGTACGCCCTTTCACGCGCTCCATGCGGCGGGAAAGATCGCCGTGCCCGAGCCGGACCATGCCGCGGAGCTCTACCGCGTCACGCAGGAAGTCACGGCGCGGCATGGCATGCCCGCCTATGAGATATCCAACCACGCGCGGCCGGGCGCGGAAAGCCGGCACAATCTCATCTACTGGCGCTACGGCGAATATGCCGGGATCGGACCGGGCGCCCACGGCCGCTTCGTCGAGAACGGCCGGCGGGTGGTCACGATCACCGAGAAGATGCCGGAGACCTGGCTCAACCTCGTCGAGGCCAAGGGGCACGGCGTCACCGGCGGCGAGCGGCTGACGCGCTCGGAAGAGGCCGACGAATTCCTGCTGATGGGGCTGCGGCTCGCCGAAGGGATCGATGTGGCGCGATACGAGGCGCTCGCCGGACGGCCGCTTTCCTTCGACCGCGTGACGATCCTGCGCAACGAGGACTTGATCGAACCGGTCGGCAATTCGAGGCTGCGCGCCACGCCGTCCGGGATGCTGGTGCTCGACGCCCTAGTCGCCGACCTGGCAACGTAAGCTGATGCTTACGTAATTGCGTCGAGGATGCGCCGCTGCCGGTGCATTTCCAGGAATATCCTGTAGTCGCGGTCGAGACTGGAAAGCGCCGCCGGATCGGGCTTCCTTTCCACGCCCTTCTGTTCCATAGCCGAGGCAGCCGCGGAGAGGTCCGCATGCAGCCCAGCCGCCGCGGCCGCGACGACCGCCGTGCCGAGCAGGACCGCGTCCTGATGACCGGGCTCGACGATCGTGCAGCCCGTGGCGTCGGCATAGAGTTGTGTAAGCAGCTGGTTACGCATATGGCCGCAGACGAGATGGAGGCGCTCCACCTTGTAGTGTACAGCTTGCATCATCTCGACGATCTGCCGCACGCCGAGGGCTATTCCGACCGCCGTTCGCCAGTAAAGCCGGCAGAGGCTGTCGAAGGACGCATCGAGCCTCAACCCGCTGACAACGCCGAGCGCATGCGGATCGGCAAAGGGCGAGCGGTTGCCGTGGAAATCCGGCAGTACATGCAGCCTGGCGGCGAAGGCGTCGCCTTCAGCGGCGCGCAATTCGGCGATCCGGGCGGCGATCTTCCGGTGCGTCGCCGCGTCGGGCTCGCCGGCGGCGCCGTGCCAGCGGATGATATGATCGAGCAGCCCGCCCGTT
>JBQCFH010000107.1:0-2124 GCA_051959385.1 Rhizobiaceae bacterium
GTCCTCCATCTCGCGCACCGTCCATTTGAGCGCCACCACCGCCTTCTTCGGGTCGGTGACGACCGGCGTCAAAAGGTGCGGGATGCCGTCATAGATCGAGAGTTCCAGCATCTTCGGGTCGATCATGATCAGCCGGCAGTCCGCCGGGGTCATGCGGTAAAGGATCGACAGGATCATCGTGTTGATCGCCACCGACTTGCCCGATCCGGTGGTGCCGGCGACGAGCAGGTGCGGGAACTTGGCGATGTCGGCGATCACGGCCTCGCCGTTGATCGTCTTGCCGAGCGCCAGCGCCAGCTTGGCCTTGGATTGCTCGAAATCGCGGCTGGCGAGCAGTTCGCGGAGATAGACCGTCTCGCGCTTGGCATTCGGCAGTTCGATGCCGATGGCGTTGCGGCCCGGCACAACGGCGACACGGCAGGCGATCGCGCTCATCGAGCGGGCGATGTCGTCGGCAAGGCCGATGACGCGCGAGGATTTGATGCCGGGCGCCGGCTCAAGCTCGTAAAGCGTCACCACCGGGCCGGGGCGGACGTGGATGATCTCGCCCTTGACGCCGAAATCCTCCAGCACGCCTTCGAGCAGGCGGGCATTCTGCTGCAGGGCGTCGGGCGACAGGCTCGGATCGCGCGCCACGCTGCGGGCTTCGGTCAGGAAATGCAGCGAAGGCATCTCGAACGTGTCGCTGGAAAGAAGCGAGGTCTGCGCCTCGCGCACCACCCGCGTTCCGGGAACCGGCCGCGCCGCCGGGCCTTCGATCCGCGGGCCCGCAGCGCCGGCCGGCCCGCCGCTGCGGGTGGCCTGCACCGAAACCGGGCGCGCTGCCGGGGCTTCGTCGTCGTCGAGCTCGAAATCGTCGAGCTCGATTTCGTCGGGAGCGGGGCCGCCAAGCGATGCGAATTGCGGCTCGACCCTTCCGGCGCGCGCAACGCCGACGCGCGGCTCGGGATCGACCATCGGAATGCCGTCGTCGCGCGCGTCGGAACGCATGGTGAGCGCTGGTTCAACGCCGCCGGCACGTTTGCCGCCGCGCACCCGCATGCGATGGAAGAAGGCGCGCAGCGAAAGCCACCAGTGAAAGACCGCGCCGAGCGCCGGCACGCCGTCATCTTCCTCGTCGTCCCCTTCCTCGATCTCGTCGTCCATCTCGATGGCGGGCGCCTTGGCGACGCGTTTGCGCGAAGCCGCCGATCTCGCCGGGCGCGCCTCGCGGGCAATCAGGCCGGCGCCGTAGGCCAGGAAGAAAACGGCGGGTCCAACGAAGATCGCGCCGACGACCGTGGCGACGACGCCCTTCGGATAGCCGCCGACGAAAAGAGCCGGCAGTTTGAGCACGAGATCGCCGAGCGCCCCGCCGAGGCCGGCCGGCAGCGGCCAGGTAGGCGGAGCGGCGATGCAGCCGGCGACGGCCGCGGCAAGCAGCGCGCCGAGGAGCCAGGCGCCGGCCCGGCGGGGCTTGCGGTCGACCCCGCGCGCGGTAAGCAGGAAAAAGCCCCAGACCACCGCCGGAACCAGCGCCACCAGGGCCGAAAGCCCGAGGAATTGCATCAGGAGATCGGAGACGACCGCGCCCGGATAGCCCATCGCGTTGGAAAGCGGATGTTCGGTGGCGTTCGAGAAGCTCGGATCGTCGACATTCCACGTCGCCAGGCTTGCGACCGAAAAGGCGACCCCGGCGAAAAGCCCCAGGCCTATGGTCCGCTCCACGAGGCGCCGCAGGAAGGCGTGGATGCCGAATCCGGTGTCGTCCAAATCGAAGGGCGCCTCAACTGCTGAACGCATGCAAATCCCCGCAAATATTACCCGCGCCGGAACGCCGACCGGCACGGAGGCTTGGGCGGCAGCCTACGAGGGGATGGTAAAGGCTGCATTAACCATGGGAAAGCTGGACGCCTTTAAACCCAAGGCGTTCAGGGCGGCCCGTTACCGCACGTTACCGCTGCCGTTACCGCTCCGTTCGCGCCCCCGGATTCGGGCCTCAGCGAATCGGTCCGCCGCCTCGAGGACGGCGCGGTCATATACCTTCTTGGTCGTCCTAGTTCCGCTATGTCCGGCGACTTTGCCCGCATCGTCTATCGAAGCGTTGTAGGCCCTGCCTTCGCTGATGCCGGAGGCACGGAGATC
>JBQCFH010000108.1:0-8753 GCA_051959385.1 Rhizobiaceae bacterium
ATCCTGACGGCGGTCGTTTTCCGGCATCGGCTTGCCGAGCCGGGCGTCGCGGAGGTCGGGGCGGTGCGGCCGCCCGCCGAGCCGCGCCAGGAGAGGCTTGAGGAACAGGTGAGCGCCGACCATGCTCGACACCGGATTGCCCGGCAGGCCGAGCGCGCGCATCGCGCCGATCCGGCCGAACATCAGCGGCTTGCCGGGGCGCATCGCGATCTTCCAGAAATCGAGCGTCATGCCTTCGGCCGTCAGCACGTCGCGCACGAGATCGTGGTCGCCGACGGAAGCGCCGCCGAGCGTCACCAGTATGTCGGCGCCCGCGCCTCGCGCGCGATCGAGCGCTGCTGCGATCAGGCCGCGGTCGTCAGGCACGATGCCGAGGTCGAGGATTTCGGCGCCTGCATCACGGGCAATGGCGGCGACCCCATAGCCGTTCGAGGCGATGATCTGATCCGGGCCCGGCTTGCTGCCCGGCGGCAGCAATTCGTCGCCGGTGGCGAGGATCGCCACCAGCGGCCGCCGCACGACTGCCAGCTCCGCATGGTTGGCCGCCGCTGCGAGCGACAATGCCGCCGGGTCGAGCATCCGGCCGGCGGCAAGCAGCGTCTCGCCTTCCAAGAAGTCGAGGCCGGCGCGGCGGATGTGCCGCCCCCGCGTCACCGTCTCTGTCGCCTCAATGACGCCGTCCCGGAGAACGCGTGCGTCCTCCTGCAACAGGATCGAATCGGCGCCTTCGGGCACCGGCGCGCCGGTGAAGATGCGCACCGCCTGACCCTTGCCCACCGCCCCGCTATAGCGCCTGCCGGCCGGCGCCGCGCCGATCACGGTGAGCCGCGCGGGCAGGGCAGCGACATCCTCTGCGCGCACCGCGTAACCATCCATGGCCGAAGCGTGGAAGGGCGGCTGCGTGCGCAGCGCCACAAGCGGCTCGGCAAGCACGCGCCCGGCGGCCTCCGCTATCGGCACGTTTTCCTTGCCAAGGGGTGCGGCGCCGGCAAGCAGGCGCTCCAGCGCCGCATCGACCGGAAGGAGATCGCCGGGTTTCATGCCCCTTCGGCCCGGTAATCGCCGGACTTGCCGCCGCTCTTCTCGATCACGCGGATGCCGCCGAGCACCATGCCGCGGTCGACCGCCTTCGCCATGTCGTAGATGGTGAGGCAGGCAACCGAGGCCGCCGTCAGCGCCTCCATCTCCACCCCGGTCTTGCCGGTGACGCGGGTGACCGCCGTGACCCTGAGGCCCGGCAATCCTTCGTCGGGCGCGATGTCGACCGAAACCTTGGTGAGCAGGAGCGGATGACAGAGCGGGATCAGCTCATGCGTGCGTTTGGCCGCCATGATGCCGGCGATCCGCGCCGTGCCAAGAACGTCGCCTTTCCTGGCGTCGCCGGCCAGGATCATCCGAAGCGTCTCCGGCCTCATGGTCACCGTCCCCTCGGCGACCGCCGTCCGCTCGGTCTCGGCCTTCGCGCCGACATCGACCATGTTGGCTTCGCCGGTTGCGCCGAGATGCGTGAGGGCCGGGGCCATCGCTTACTCCGCCGCGCTCTGCGTGCCGGCCCGGCCGGCAAGGAGGTCGCGGGTGGCCGCTGCCACGTCCGCTTGCCGCATGAGGCTTTCGCCGACGAGAAACGCGCCGATGCCGCTTCGCGCAAGGTCGAGGCAGTCCGCGTGGGTGAAGATGCCGCTTTCGCCGACGAGCAGACGATCCGACGACGCCATCTTCGCCAGGCGGCGCGACGTATCGAGACTGACCTCGAAGGTCCTGAGATCGCGGTTGTTGATGCCGATGAGGGGCGAGGAGAGTTTCAGCGCCCGCTCCATCTCCGCCTCGTCATGCACTTCGATGAGCGCGTCCATGCCGAGTTCGAAGGCAGCCTCCTCGAGTTCCTTCGCTACCCCGTCCGTGACGCTCGCCATGATGATGAGCACGGCGTCGGCGCCCCAGGCGCGCGCCTCGTAGACCTGATAGGGATCGAACAGGAAATCCTTGCGCAGCGCGGGCAGCGCCGTCGCCTTGCGCGCGGCGGTCAGATATTCCGGCGCGCCCTGGAAGGAGGGTCGGTCGGTCAGCACCGAAAGGCAGGCCGCGCCGCCTTCCTGATAGGCGCGGGCGAGGGCAGGGGGATCGAAATCGGCGCGGATCAGCCCCTTCGACGGGCTCGCCTTCTTTATCTCGGCGATCAGCGCGAATTCGCCGGCGTCGCGCTTCGCGCGCAATGCGCGGCCAAAACCGCGCGGCCGGTCCTGCGCCCTGGCGCGGGCGGCCATCTCCGGAAGGGGAACCGCGGCCTTCGCCGCGGCGATCTCGTCGCGTTTGTAGGCCTCGATCTTCTTCAGTATGTCGGCCATCTTCGTCAGCCCGCCCGGTTGGAGACGTCCACGAGCTTCGTCAGCGCCGCGCGCGCCCTGCCGCTGTCGATCGCGGCGGCGGCGGCCGCGATGCCGTCCGGCAGGGACGCGGCCTTCCCCGCGACGAGGATCGCCGCGCCTGCGTTGAGAAGCACGATGTCGCGGTATGGTCCCTTGACGCCGTCGAGCACGGCGCGGAGCGCCTCGGCGTTGCGCACGGCGTCACCGCCTTTCAGGTCGGCAGGCGCGACGCGCGGCAAGCCGGCATCCTCCGGAGCGATCTCGAACAGGCGCACTTTGCCGTGCTCCAGCGCCGCGACCTTCGTCGGCCCGGCCGTGGTCAATTCGTCGAGCCCGTCGCCATGGACAACCCAGGCGCTCTCGGCGCCGAGCCCCTTCAGGACATGCGCCAACGGCTCGACCCATTCCGGCGAGAACACGCCGACGAGCTGGCGCTTGACGCCGGCCGGATTGGAGAGCGGCCCGAGCAGGTTGAAGATCGTGCGCGTGCCGAGCTCGACGCGCGTCGGGCCGACATGGCGCATGGCCGAATGGTGCGAGGGCGCGAACATGAAGCCGACGCCGGCTTCGCGTATGCAGGCGGAAATCTGCGCCGGCGTCGCCTCGATATTCACGCCGAGCGCGGCCAGCGTGTCGGCCGCTCCGGAGCGCGAGGAAAGCGCCCGGTTGCCGTGCTTGGCCACCGGAATGCCGGCGCCGGCCGCGACGAAAGCCGCGGCGGTCGAGACGTTGTAGGAGCCCGACGCGTCGCCGCCCGTGCCGACGATGTCGATCGCATCGGCGGGAGCTTCCACGGGGAGCATCTTGGCCCGCATGGTGGCGACCGCGCCGGAAATCTCCTCGACGGTTTCGCCGCGCACGCGCAGGGCCATCAGGAAGCCGCCGATCTGGCTCGGCGTCGCCTCGCCGGACATGACGATATCGAAGGCCGCGCGCGCTTCCTCGAATGTCAGCGGCTTGCCGCCGGCGACCTTGGCGATATGGGTCTTGAAATCGCTCATCCCCGCTCCCGTCAGAACGCCATGGCCCTCTGGATCGCCGAATGATCCACCGTCACGCCGTATTCGGCCTGCAGCTTGTTCACCAGTTCGTCGAGCAGATCGTTGGCCATGCCCGAAGCGAACATCTTCTGGCCCTGCTCGTCGACCGCGTTGGGACCGGCGCCGGCCGGCTCGAAGACTTCGGTGACCTTGAACAGGACCTGCGACTTCTCGTCCGGACCGGAGAACAGGCCGACCCCGCCTTGTCCGACGCCGAAGACTGCGGCGACGCCGTCCTGGCCGAGATCGGCATCGGTGGAGTCGCGCTTGACGCCGCGCTTGGTCTCTTTTTCGAGCTTCAGCTCCTGGGCTATCTCATCGAGCGAGGTCCCGGCCTTTGCCTTCTTTTCCATCTCGGTCGCCTCCGCACCGAGACGCGACGCCGCCTGCTCCGCCTTCCAATCGGCGACTGCCTTGGCGCGCACCTCGTCCAGCGTGCGCTCATGCGCCGGCTTTATGTCCTGCACCTCGTAATAGATGAAGCCGCCGTCCTTGGTCGTGATCGGATCGTTCTCTATGCCCTTCTCGCTTTCGAAGGCGCCCTTGATCAGCTGTTCCGATTCCGGCAGGCCTTTGACCACCGTGCCATCCGGGGCGCGACCCTCGCGGTCGACGGCGTCGACCGTGACGACCTTCAGCTTCAGCTTGTCGGCCGCTTCCTGCATGGTGGCCCCGCCGGCACGCGCGTCCTCCCAGGCGTCATGCACGTCGAGCAGGTCGCGGTTGGCCTCGTCGAGCGCCAAATCCTTCCGGATCTGGTCGGCGACCTCCGAAAGCGGCTTGACCACCTCCGGCGTGATCGCGGTTACGCGCAACAGCACGGGCCCGAAGGAGCCTTCCACCACCGGGCTGACCTCGCCGACCTTCAGGCTGAAGGCCGCGTCGGCGATCTTCTGGTCCGGGATGTCCGCCTTCGCCAGCGTGCCGAGCTTGGTGTCGGCCTCGGTCTTGCCTTGCGACTTGGCGACGTCGTCGAAGGTCGCGCCGCCCTTGATGGACGCCAGGCCGGCCTCGGCGGCGGCATCGTCCTTGAAGACGATTTGCTCGACCGTCCGCTTTTCGGGCGTCGTATAGTTCTTGATGTGCGCCTCGTAGTCCTTCTTGACCTGCTCGTCGCTGATCGAGGCGGGATCGGCGATGTCCTGCGGCTCCAGCCGGACATAGGCGATCTTCCGGTATTCAGGCGCGGCATACTTCTTCTTGTTCTTGCCGAACCAGGCCTGCAGCGTGCTCTCCGACGGGTCCTCTATAGGCTCGACGAGCGATTGTGGCATGGTGATGTACTCGACGGTACGGTCCTCGCCGCGGTAGAGCGCCACCGCCTTGAGGAAAGTGTCCGGCGCCTTCATGCCGTCGGTCGTCGCCTCGATGATCTGCTGGCGAACGGCAAGCTGCTCCCGGTTCTGCATGTACTCTTCGGGACGCATGCCGATCTGCCGCATGACGTAGTCGAATTGCTGGCGGTCGAACTGCCCGCTGGTACCGTGGAAGGCGGGATCCTGCCGCGTCAGGTCGGCGATGCGTTCGGTGGAGATGCCGAGGCCGAGCCGCCGCGCCTGTTCGTCGAGCACGGCGCCGGCGACCAGCTGCGAGAGCACCTGACGGTCGACGCCGAGCGCGGTCGCCTGCTCGCGCGTGAGCCGCTGGCCGAGCTGCTGCGAAAGCGTCGAGACCCGGCGGTCATAGGCGAGCCTGTATTCGTTCGGGGATACCGTCGTCTCGCCTGCCTTCAAGACGTAGTTGCTGCCGAAACCGCCCTGGATGCGGCCGGAAATGCCCCAGCCGGCAAAGCTGACCACGAGCACGATGAAGAACAATTTGGCCACCCAGGATCCGGCGGCGGTTCTCATTGTGTTGAGCATGTGCAGTCCTGTTTCGGCTCTTTCTTGTGACGATCTGCGAGCGCTGTCCGGCAATAACGCCCTTGCCTGCCGGTGTCGATTGCTTTGTAGGGTGAATTTGCTAGGACGACGGGCGACTCATTGCCCCTTATCAGCATCATGAAGGCAAGGCCATGACCCCAGCGATCCGCCCGCTCGTCGCCGGCAACTGGAAAATGAACGGCACGAGCGCCTCGCTGGACGAATTGCGGTCGATCGCGCACGGCTTCTCTGGCGGGCTTCGCGCCGAAACGGATGCACTGGTGTGCGTACCGGCGACGCTGCTTTCGCGCGCGTCGGAGGTGCTGCGCGGCACCGTCGTCTTCTGCGGCGGCGAAGACTGCCATGCCATGGAGGGCGGCGCTCATACGGGCGACATTTCCGCCGAGATGCTGAAGGATGCCGGAGCCTCCTTCGTCATCGTCGGTCACTCGGAGCGCCGGACCGACCATGGCGAAACCGACGAGATGGTGCACGACAAGGCGCGCGCCGCCTGGCGCGCCGGGCTGACGGCAATCATCTGCGTCGGCGAGACGCGGGACCAGCGCGAAGCTGGCGACACGCTCGCCGTGCTCAGCCGCCAGATTGCCGGTTCGGTGCCCGAAGGCGCGCGGGCGGCCAATACGGTGATCGCCTACGAGCCCGTCTGGGCGATCGGCACCGGGCTGACGCCGACGGTCGCGGATGTCGCGGAGGCGCATGCGCATCTGCGGTCCGAGCTTGCCGCCAGGGCCGGCGTGGAGGCGCGCCGCATGCGCATCCTCTATGGCGGCTCGGTCAAGCCCGCCAACGCGCGCGAACTGCTCGGCGTCGCCAATGTGGATGGCGCGCTCGTCGGCGGCGCGAGCCTCAAGGCCGCCGATTTTCTCGGTATCGCCGAGGCTTATCTGTCGTTGTGAGCCGACGGGCGAAAACGCCGCGTTGCATTTTCCCGCCGCGCGTCCATATGGGGTTGGAATAAGCCTGAAAGGCGTGTATTGAGCCGCGTCCAATGCCGGCCGCGGGCAGCCGGCTTTTGCAGTTTATCCGGAATTTCGAATGGAAACCGTCATCATCGTCATCCACCTGATGGTCGTGATCGCGCTCGTCGGCGTGGTGCTCGTGCAGCGCTCGGAAGGCGGCGGGCTCGGCATCGGCGGCGGTTCCGGCTTCATGACGGCGCGCGGCGCGGCAAACGCATTGACGCGCACGACGGCGATCCTGGCGGCCATCTTCTTCGCAACCTCGCTCGGCCTGACGATCATGGCGCGCTACCAGGGAAGCGTCGCGGATATCCTCAACAATCCGCCGCCGTCGAGCAACGCGCCCGCCGGCACTTCCGGAAAGGGCAAGGGCATCCTCGACCAGCTAGGCGGAGCGCCTTCCAAGGCTCCGGCTCCGAATGGCGGCCAGCAGCCTGCCGCACCTAACGGCGGCGCCACCACCACGCCCCCGGCGAACAATGCGCCCGCGTCAGGCGCGCCCGCGACAACGGCGCCGACCACGCAGGTTCCGTCCGGCGGGAACGAGCCGGCGACCGGTCAGACGCCTGCTTCGGGCGGCGGATCGAGCCAGGCTCCGGCGCAACCGCAGGTCCCAAACAAGTAAAGGCTGCCGTACGATCGGGCAGCGCTGCGGCCCGCGGTGGCGGGCCGCTCCTGACAATATGTTTCCCGAGGTGACGGTGTTGTGATTCAACAACAGTCCGGGCGATTGTTTGCGGCCGGGTGTCCGAGGCCACACCGCGCCCATCTGTTTTTCTTGAGCAGCCGCGGCAAGCTCGGCTATAGGGACTGCAGGCAACCGGGCGGGGCGGTTGGAGCCGCTGATCCGTCATGGCCGAGCCGTTGATGGAACAGGATTTCTGAAAATGCGCATTCGAGGGTTCGCCCTGCTTTGTGCCGGCGCCGCATTCGTTCTTGGCGCCTCTTCTTTCGCCGCTGCTTCGCAAACATTGACGCGTCTCGACAGCGGTCGCACGGGATCGATCGAATCGATGCAGACCGTGCATACCCAGAAGAAAAAGAAGGCTGCGAAAGCGGCAAAGCCCGCCAAGGCTGCGAAGGTCAGCACCGGCGGCGAGGATGCCGGTCCTCTGGAGAACAATGGCGAGCTGCGCAGTGAGCAGCAGGTACAGCCGAACATCTTCTCCGCGATCTTCGGAGACGGCGGACCGCGGTTGCTGCCGGAGACGCGCGAGCTCGACGCTGCGCTGATGCGCAAGGAGGAGAGACACCGCTTCCCCGTCAAGCCGGAATTCGAGCCACAGAGCGTTCCGTATTCGGGTTATCCGCGCGGCACGATCATCATCGATACGAGCAAGAAGTTCCTCTATCTGATGGAGACGTCGAACACCGCGCGGCGTTATCCGATCGCGGTCGGGCGCGAGGGGCTCCAGTTCAAGGGCGCCGGCAAGATCGGCGACAAGCAGGAATGGCCGCGCTGGATCCCGACGCTGGACATGCAGAAGCGCGAGCCGAAGCATTACGGCCAATACAAGGATGGCATGCCCGGCGGCCTGGACAATCCTCTCGGCGCACGCGCGATGTATGTCTACCAGGATGGGAGAGATACCCATATCCGTATCCACGGCACCATCCAGCCGCAGACGATCGGCACGTCGGCATCCAACGGATGCTTCCGCATGTATAACGACCAGGTGATGGACCTTTACCGGCGCGTCAGGGTCGGGACGCCGGTCGTCGTCCTCTGACCTGTCCCAAGCTCCTCCAGCAAGCGGCCGGCCCTGCCGGCCGTTTTGTTTTTGGCGCCCTGCCGACCCGGACCCCATTTTCGGAAAAGCAGGCTTCCGAAAATTTTCCGCTGGCGGAATCGTTTTCGCGGCGCTAAGCCCTGACTCCCATGGCGCGATACGTATTCATCACGGGCGGCGTGGTTTCCTCCCTCGGAAAAGGCATAGCAGCGGCGGCTCTCGGAGCCCTTCTGCAGGCGCGCGGCTACCGCGTGCGCATCCGCAAGCTCGATCCCTATCTGAACGTCGATCCGGGCACGATGTCGCCCTACCAGCATGGCGAAGTCTTCGTCACCGACGACGGCGCGGAGACCGATCTGGACCTCGGCCACTACGAGCGCTTCACCGGGCGCTCAGCCAACAAACAGGACAACATCACTACCGGCCGCATCTACCAGAACATCATCGAAAAGGAGCGGCGCGGCGACTATCTCGGCGCCACCGTGCAGGTCATCCCGCACGTCACCGACGAGATCAAGAACTTCATCGTCGAGGGCAATGAGGACTACGACTTCGTCATCTGCGAGATCGGCGGCACCGTCGGCGACATCGAAGCGATGCCCTTCCTTGAAGCGATTCGCCAGCTCGGCAACGACCTGCCGCGCAACAACGCAGTCTACGTGCATCTGACGCTGATGCCTTACATCCCGTCCGCCGGGGAGTTGAAGACCAAGCCGACCCAGCATTCGGTCAAGGAACTGCGCTCGATCGGCATCGCGCCCGACATCCTGCTGGT
>JBQCFH010000109.1:0-8573 GCA_051959385.1 Rhizobiaceae bacterium
GATCACGGCGCCGACCGGCGATACGCGGCCGCCCATGAACTCGCCGCCGCCGAGGATGACGCCGGCGATCGACAAGAGCGTGTAGCCGTTGCCGATATTGGCGTCGGCGGATGTCGTGATGCCGATGAGCGTCATGCCGGAGAGCACGCCGAACAGTCCGGCGAACCCGAACAGGACCATCTTCGTTCTGAGGATCGACCAGCCGGCGCGGCCGATCGCGGCGGCGTTGCCGCCCGAACCGCGCAGCACCGCGCCATAGGAAGTCCGCATCAGCCCGATATGGACGACAACGGCGATGATGAGCGCGGCGACGATCGGGAAGGGCACGAAAGGCGGCTTGAAATGGGTGATCGCCAGCAGCCAGTCGGGCGCCTTGCCGCCCGGTTTCGGCAGGAGGAGGATGGCGAGCCCCTGCCAGACGAAGCTCATGCCGAGCGTGACGACGATCGAGGGCAAATTGCGCAGATAGATGAGCGCTCCGAGCAGCGCGTAGACGGCGATCGATCCGACGAGCACGGCGACGCCGAGAAGCGGCGCGTCGCGCAGCCAAGTTGCCGTGACGCAGCCGACGAAGCCGACGAAGGTTCCGATCGACAGGTCGAGTTCGTTGCCGGCGATGACGAACATCTGGGCGACCGTCGCGAGCGCGATCGGGATCGCCAGGTTGAGCATCAGCGAAAAGCCGAAATAGCTGATGGCGCGCGGATTGAGCCAAGCGATCGCGCCGAGCACGAGCGCCAGCGACAAGGCCGGCAACAGCGCGCGCAGAAGCCGCGTCCTGCGCGCCGTTTCGCGGACAGACCGGTTGGCCGGGCCGGCAGGGAGGAGCGCAGCCGCCATTTCAGGCGACCTCGCCGAAGGAGGACTGGATCACCTTTTCCTCGCTGAGTTCGTCGCGGCTGAGATTGGCGACGATGCGGCCGCTGCGGAAGACGTAGACATGGTCGCAGTTTTCCAGTTCCTCCGTCTCGGTCGTGTACCAGAGGAAGGTGCGGCCGTTCCGCGCCTCTTCGCGGATAAGGTCGTAGACGTCGAGTTTGGTGCCGATGTCGACGCCGCGCATCGGATCGTCCATCAGGATGATCTTCGCGTCCGAGCCGAGCGCGCGGGCGAACAGCGCCTTCTGCTGGTTGCCGCCGGAGAGCGAGAGGATGTTGTTGTCCATGTCGGGCGTGCGGATCTTGATCTTCTGCTGCCAGTGGGCGGCAAGTTCGGCCTCGCGCCGCGCCGAGATCAGCATGCCGCTCAGCATCCGTTCGATCGAGCGGATGCCGATGTTCTGCGCGATCGACCATTGCGGGAAGATGCCGTCCGACTGGCGGTCGCCGGCGACGAGCGCGACGGGCGCCGTCACCTCCATGCCGGACCGTTTCCTGCCGGCGGCGTCGAAGATCGCAAGCAGCAGGTCCGTCTGGCCGTTGCCGGCGAGGCCGGCAAGGCCGATGATCTCGCCGGAGCGGGCGACGAGCTCCATGTCGTTCGCCTGGCGCGCCGGACGGGCCCTGACGCAGACCGGACCGATCTGCCGCTTCTCCTTGCCGCGCCCGGCCGAGACCTTCGCGGCGGCGCCGCCCATCGTCGCGACGAGCCGGTCGCGGTCGAAGGCCTTTGCCGCGTTGGCGGCCACGACCTTGCCATCGCGCATGACGACGATGCGGTCGGCATTGCCCAGCACCTCGCCGAGCAGATGCGAGATCAGGATACAGCTCTTGCCGCCGGCGACGAAGCGGCGCACGAAATCGAGCAATTGCCCGGCCGTATGCGCGTCGAGGGAGGAGGTCGGCTCGTCGAGGATAACGAGGTTCAATGGATCGTCGGTCACGGTGAAGGCGCGCGCGACCTCGACCATCTGGCGCCTGCCGATCGACAGGTCGCCGACAATATCGGCGGGATCGATGGCGTGGCCGGGAAATATCTCGTCGAGCTTTTCGGCGATGAGCGCCGCCGCCTTGCGCCGCCAGCCGACGCCGCGCAGCGAGGGATGGTTGATGCGCGTGTTCTCCGCGACGGAGAGATTCGGGCAGAGCGAGAGTTCCTGGAACACGCAGCGTATGCCGAGCGAAAGCGCCCGCCCGATCGAATATCTGTCCTCGACCGCGCCGTTGACCGAAATCGTGCCGCCGCCCGGCGCGAGCGTGCCTGTCAGGATATTCATCAGCGTGGATTTGCCGGCGCCGTTATGGCCGACAAGGCCGACGCATTCACCCGCCAAAATGTCGAGATCGACCCCGTCGAGCGCCCGGACGGCGCCGAAATGCTTTTCGACGCCGTCCAGCTTCACGAATGTCGCGCGCGCTTCAGCCATGGGCCACGATAGCCGAGCAAGCCGGCCGGCTGCAACGCGCGCCGCCCTGGCTCACTTCATGTTGTCCTTGACGACCTGGATGGCCTCGGCCTGCGTATATTCCTTGCTCGCCACCCCTCCCTTCGGGATGTTCGGCAAGGCGGCCTCGAAATTGTCCTGGGTGAAAGACAGGTAGGGCACGAGCATGTCGTGCGGGATGTCCTTGTGGCCGTCGAGCACCAGCTGGGCCACCCAGAAGGCGAGCGTCGAGACGCCGGGCGCGATCGAGGCCGACCAGGTGACGTAGCCGTCCTTTTCCTTCTGTTCCTTCCACCACTGCAGCTCGTCCTGGCGGTTGCCCATGATGATGGTCGGCCTCGGCTTGCCGGCCGCCGCGAATGCCTGCGCCGCGCCATAGCCGTCGCCGCCCTGGTCGACGACGCCGACGATCGGAGGCAGCGAAGGCAGGATGGTCGCGACCGCCTTCTGCGCCGTCGTCTGGTCCCAGTCGCCGGTCACGGAACCGACGATCTTGAACTCAGGATGCGCTTTCACGCCCTCCTCGATGCCTTTGTGGATCAGCCCGTCGATGGAGGTACCGGCAAGGCCGCGGATCTCGAGCAGATTGCCGCCCTTGGGCTGGAACTTGGCCATCTGCTCGACCTCCTCCTTGCCCATCTTCTCGTAGTCGACGACCACGCGATAGGCGCAGGGCTCGGTGACGATGCCGTCGAAGGAGACGACGACGATGCCGGCGTCGCAAGCCTGCTTGATGGCGCCGTTCAGCGCGTCCGGCGAGGCGGAGTTGATGACGATCGCGTCATAGCCCTGCAGGATCAGGTTCTGCACCTGCGCGGCCTGGGTCGGCACTTCCTTGTCGGCCGTCGTGAAGACGTCGGCGGCGGCCACGATGTGATCGGCGACGGCCTTCTTGGCTACCGCGTCATAGCTCTTCAGCATCGACTGACGCCAGGAATTGCCGGCGTAGTTGTTGGAGAAGGCGATCTTCTTGCCGCTGGTGTCGGCAAGCGCGGTGCCCGATGCGAGCAGGACCGCAAGTGCACTCAAGGCGAATATCTTCTTCATCTGCATTTCCTCCCATTGGTCGTTCCGGCAACCATCGGCAATCGATGGGCCTTACTGCGATGGTGCGTGCGCACCCTGTACCGCCGGTCGAGCTCCGGCGCAGCGTTTCCAAGCCGCATAGACCGGCTCAGAACAGTCTCAGGCCCGGCACGCGCACGCGCTGCCGGTAGAGCGATGTCGACGCGGTGATGTAGAGGCTCCGCAGATCGTCGTCGCCGAAAGTGAAATTGGCGGTATGTTCGGGCATGGGTATGACGCCCAGGAAATCCGCCGAGGGATTGAACACGTGGATGCCGCCGGGGCCGCAGCAATAAAGATTGCCGCGGCTGTCGATCTTCATGCCGTCGGGCGCGCCCTGGCCCTTCCCCCTGGTTTCGGCCCAGACCGCGCCGCCGGTCAGCTTGCCGTCGGGCGCGACGTTGAAGACGCGGATGTGCTGGCGCTCGGTATCGTTGACGAAGAGCCTCGACGCGTCGAGCGAGAAGCAGAGCCCGTTCGGCTGGGCGAAATCATCGGCGACCAATGCCAGCGCGCCATCCGTTCCTATCCTGTATACGCCCTGGAAGGAGAGTTCCTGCTCGCGCGGGACGCCGTAGAATTCCATGCGCCCGTAGGTGGGATCGGTGAAATAGATCGAGCCGTCGGCGGCGACGACGATGTCGTTCGGGCTGTTCAGCTCCTTGCCGTCATAATGCGTGGCGAGCACGACGATCCTGCCGTCCGCCTCCATCCGCGTCACCCGGCTGGTCGCGTGTTCGCAGGTCAGGATGCGGCCCTGGCGGTCGAGCGTGTTGCCGTTCGCCTTGTTGCTCGGCTCGCGGAAGGTCTCGATCATGCCGTCGGCGCTCAGCCGGCGCATGCGGTTGCCCGGCATGTCGCTGAAGATCAGCCACTTCTCGTAGGGATGCCAGATCGGACCCTCGACGAAGCCGTAGCCGGTGCCGAGCTTCTCCAGCGCGACCTCGCCGACGATATCGCCGAAATCCGCGTCGCCGTTCTTCCGCAACATGGATTCAGCTCGCCGGCTTCTCGACCGTCCTGCCGCCGACATACCAGTCGGGCGCGGTAACATCCTCGAATACGACCCAGATCGCCTCCTTGGGGAGTTCGGCGACCTCGCTTACCGCCTCCGTGACCCGCCGCGCGATCTCGTTCTTGCGCTGCTGCGAATGGCCCTTGAGAATCCGTATGTTCACGAAAGGCATGGAGGATCCTCCCCTGGTCTTTCTTGTTATCGCAGGAGACTAGGCCAGGACCGTGCAGCCCGAAAGGCGCGTAAGCGCACCTTCGATTGTGCTTTTGCACACTGGCTGACGATCGGGAAATGCCGGCTCAGCGGTCGTCGGAAAGCGCGGCGCCGCTTGCCAGCCAGGCATCGAGCCGCTGTTGCTCCCGCCGCAGATCGTCCACGTTTATCAGGCCGCGCGCCAGCGCCAGGTAGATGGCGCGGGTGCGCGAATTGAAGGCGGACGCGCCGTCCGCCCCGTCTTCGGCCGCGGCAATGCCGAGCTTCTCGTAAAGGTGCCGGATGCGCGCCTGGGCCCCGCGCGTCGAGAGGCCCCGGCGCACGGCGATCGCCTTGTCGGTCAGCCCCAGCGCAAGATCGATGAGGCTCTCGTACTCGCCGTCGGTAATGCCCTCCAACCGGTCCTGTACGCGGTGCTGGATGCCGCGGACCTCGCGGTCGATGATGCAATGGCCTTCGCTGAATACGCCGCGGAGCGCCGAACGCATACCCTCCTCCGACGCCGATTTCAGGACGTAGCCGTAGACGGATCCGGGCGGGACGATACGCGCCACGCCGCGCACGTAAGACTCGTCGGCGAAATTCGACCAGAACAGGATGTGGGTCTCGGCGCGCCGGTTCCAGATGGCGCGGGCCACGTCTATTCCCGTCGCCTTCGGAAGCTGCAGGTCGAGAACGACGAAGGGCGGCTCGCGCCGCGCCGCGATCTCGATCGCCTCGTCGCCGTCACCGGCTTCCAGGACCTCCACCTCGCCCGGCCATATATGCTCGATCGTCGAGCGAGCGAAAGCGCGGTGCAGGCCGTCGTCTTCGGCGACCATGACCAGCATCACGCCTGCTCCAGGAGTTCGGCTTCGGGCGCGACGGGCGCCGGCGCGGCATTTTCCAGCGCGATCTCGACCGAGACACGCGTACCCCGCTCGGGCGCAGGCTCGACCCGCAGATTGGCCCCGATCAGCGCGGCGCGCGTGTGCATGTGCCCGATGCCGCCTCCCTCCTCCGGTTCTACGCCGCTGTAGCCGGAGCCGTCGTCCGTGACGGTGATGCGAAGCATCGGCCCGACCGCCAGCAGAGCCACGTCGATCCGGCTAGGCTCGGCATGCCGCACGGCGTTGTTGATCGCCTCCTGGGCGATCCGATAAAGCGCGGTGCGGATGCGCTCGGGCAGCATGTCCGCGATCCCATCGCTCTGGTCCCTGATATGGACGGCGATCGGCGGCGAGGCGCGGCTGACGCTGCGGTTGAGATGGGCCTCGATCGCGTCGCGCAGACCGAAGAGCTCGAGCACGCCCGGCCGCATGTCATCAACGATATGGCGCAGTTCGGTGAGGCAATTGACGATCTCGTGCTCGAGATCGGCCAGTTGGGCGGGCCTCGCCACGCCCTGGCGGTGAAGGGCGGCGATCTGGCGGACGATACGGGAGAGATCGGCGAGCGTCTGGTCGTGCAGGTCCATGGCGATCCGCCGCCTCTCGCGCTCCATGCCTTCGGTCAGCCGCGCCGCGCCGACTCGCAGAAGCTCCTTGCGGTTGCGGGCCTCGCTCTCCGCCAGCATCGCCCGCCGCGCCTCCTCGCTCTGGATGAGCGCGTAGATATAGGGCGCGATGAGATCGGCGCAGTGCTGGGCAACGGCCAGGTCGCGGATCGTGTAGCAGTCGCGCTCGTGCCGGCTGACGTTGAGCGCGCCGACGATATCGCCGCGCGCTCTCAGCGGCACGATGATGCGGCTGCGCAGGCCGGCCGAATAGATCGGCTCGTCTATGGCTCCGTCGAAATGAAAGCGGGGATCCTCCAACGCGTCGGCAGTCAGGAGATAGGGCAGTTCGCCGCGCAGGACGGAGCGGACGGGGCTGACATCCACCGGAAGCGGGTTCCGTGCGAGCGTGCTCCAGCTCGTATGGAATCCGGCCTCGTAGCAGACATGCTGCCGCCCTTCGTCGAGCAGGATCGCGACGTCCATGTGGTCGTGCGGGATGATTGTCCCGATCTCCGCCGCCGTCGCGCGGAAGGCCTCGCCCGGATCGATATGGCCTGCAAGCGCGCGCGAGATGGCCAGCAGGCGCTCGACCAGAGCGGCGGATATCTTCGCCATGGCGTGAAGCTCCTCCAGCGCTTTCGATCGTCCTCCGCGGATAGAGTGGTCATCGCTATGCCGGCCTGTCAACGGCGTTCGCATGGCCAGGCGCTACCGGCGAAGCGCTGTTGCCTTCCCGTGCGTAACGCATTCATATGTCGCCGTAATGGCGATATGCGATGCCAGTGCGGCCAGGAGTTGCACGGGACGAACGGCGAGGGAGGCATGCAGCAGTTGAAGCGGGGCAGCGTGTCGCGCGCCTTCGTGTCGGCGGGCGGCTGCCTCCGATGACGACGCGCATGAAGGCGAGGTCCAGGCGCGGCGGCGGGCGGCCGACCATCGCCGACGTCGCGCTGAAGGCGGGCGTCGGCGCGATCACGGTATCGCGCGCGCTGCGCGAGCCCAACCGCGTCTCGCTGGAACTCAGGCGGCAGATCATGGCCGTGGTCGACGAACTCGGCTACGTGCCGGACCGCAATGCGCGGGCGCTGGCGTCGGCCCGCGCCGACGTGGTCGGCGTGCTGGTGCCCTCGCTGACCAACAATGTTTTCGCGGAAGTCGTGCGCGGCATCTATGAAGGGCTTGACCAGAGCCATCTGCAGGTGCAGATCGGCAATACGCACTATTCGGAAGATGCCGAAGAGGATCTGCTTCAGATATTCCTCAGCCAGCGGCCATCGGCGCTGATCGTTTCCGGCATCGACCAGAACCCGGCGGCCCGCGCGCTGCTCGATCGGGCGAACTGCCCCGTCGTCCAGATCATGGAGATCGGGCCGGACCCCGTCGACATGATGATCGGCTTTTCGCACTACGATGGGGGCAGGGCGGCGACCCGTCATCTCATCGACCAAGGCTATCGCAGGATTGCTTTCATCGGAGCGCGGATGGACCCGCGCTCGCGGCGCAGGCTGGCCGGCTATCGCGCCGCCATGGAAGAGGCGGGGCTGTTCGACGAGCGGCTGGTAACCACGACCGTCCGCCCGTCGAGCGTATCGATGGGCAGCGAACTGTTCCGCGAGGCATTGGCGCGCGCGCCGGCGCTCGACGCAGCCTTCTGCAACAATGACGACATGGCGCTCGGCGCCCTGTTCGAATGTCAGCGGCAGGGCCGCGCGGTGCCTGCGGAGATCGGCATCGCCGGCTTCAACGACCTGGAGATGATGCAGGTCGCCTGCCCTTCGGTCACCAGCCTGCGCACGCACCGCTACGAAATCGGCCGGCGCGCGATCGCAATGGCCGTCGCCGCGATCGGCGGCCACAGGCCAGCCGAAACGATCGTCGACCTCGGGTTCGAACTCGTCGTCCGGGAAAGCACGAAACGCTGACAGGCTTGCGTCCACGCTCGCGACGCCGCAGCGACGCTGCTTTACAACATTAACTGGTAGCGCTACCGTTCCGTTGCGTCAGGTCGGGAGAGGATCGCGATCCGGGCCGTGATCGGATGAATCGGGCCAATCCTGCGTTCTATCTGCATGTCGGCACGAACGGCGGAGGGGCCGCCGCGCGGGTCGTCATCCACCTGAAACCGTAGCGTCAAGAGATCGAGTTGGGAGGAATAAGGTCATGAAAAAGATACTGGGCGGCCTTGTCGCCGCCGCCGCGTTGTCGCTGGTGAGCTCGACGGCA
Organism: Rhizobiaceae bacterium; assembly: GCA_051959385.1. GTDB lineage: Bacteria > Pseudomonadota > Alphaproteobacteria > Rhizobiales > Rhizobiaceae > Mesorhizobium_L. The sequence continues at coordinate 8,317 of JBQCFH010000109.1, forward strand.
TTCGCGGAACCCAAGGTGGTGTCGGGTCCGTCCGCCGAACCGGGATGCTTCGCGCCGTGGTCGTCCGACACGAAGTTCATCCAGTATCCGGCGAAGAAGGGTCCGTTCCGCATCGCGCTTGCAAACGGCTACATCGCCAACACCTGGCGCATCCAGATGATCCAGACGGCGAAGGCTTATGCCGCGCAGCCGGACGTCGCGGCGAAGCTCAAGGAATTCAAGGTGGTTTCGACCGGCGAGGACGTGCCGGCGCAGAT
>JBQCFH010000110.1:0-3385 GCA_051959385.1 Rhizobiaceae bacterium
TAGATGTCGTCGACGCCGACAATGGCCGTCTGGCTGCCGGCGACCAGCCGCTCCTTCACGTCGGCGTAGTGCTGGATGGTGCCGTGGCGGTCGAGATGGTCGGGCGTGATGTTGAGGAGCACGCCGGCGGTCGGGTCCATCGAGGGCGCGAGATCGATCTGATAGGAGGAGCATTCGACGACATAAATGCGCTCGCGCGTCGGCGGGTCGAGCGTCATGACGGCGCGGCCGATATTGCCGCCCATCTGGGCGTCGCGTCCGGCGGCAGCGACGATGTGGGTGGTGAGCGCCGTGGTCGTCGATTTCCCGTTGGTCCCGGTGATGGCGATGAACGGCGCCTGGGGCGCCCGCGCGCGCCGCTCGCGGGCGAAGAGTTCGATGTCGCCGATGATCTCGACGCCGGCGCCGCGCGCGAGTTCCACGCTCCAGTGCGGCTTCGGATGCGTCAGCGGCACGCCGGGCGAAAGCACCAGGGATGAAACGCCGCTCCATTCGGTCTTCCTGAGGTCCGCGACCGGGATGCCGGCCGCCTCGGCCGCGGCCACACTCTCCGGATTGTCGTCCCAGGCCAATACCGACGCGCCGCCCTCGACCAGCGCGTGCGCCGTCGCGATGCCCGAGCCGCCGAGGCCGAAGAGGGCGACCGATTTCCCCTTGAAGGAGGTGGCCGGGATCATGGGCTACCTCAGCTTCAGGGTCGAGAGGCCGATCAGCGCCAGCATCACCGCGATGATCCAGAAGCGGATCACCACCTGGCTTTCGGTCCAGCCGAGCTTCTCGAAATGGTGGTGGATCGGCGCCATCAGGAAGACGCGGCGGCCGGTCATCTTGAAATAGCCGACCTGGATGATGACCGACAGCGCCTCGGCGACGAACAGGCCGCCGATGATGGCGAGCACGATCTCGTGCTTGACGGCGACCGCGACGGTTCCGATCAGGCCGCCGAGCGCCAACGACCCGGTGTCGCCCATGAAGATCGCCGCCGGCGGCGCGTTGAACCAGAGGAAGCCGAGCCCCGCGCCGATGACGGAGCCGAGGATGACGGCGAGTTCGCCGGTGCCCGGCACGAAATGGATCTGCAGGTATTCGGCGAAAACGGCGTTACCGGAAAGATAGGCGATGACGCCGAAGGACGCCGCCGCGATCATGACCGGCACGATCGCCAGCCCGTCCAGCCCGTCGGTCAGGTTCACCGCATTGCCGCCAGCGACCATCACGAATGCGCCGAAGGGTATGAAGAACCAGCCGAGATTGATGATCCATTCCTTGAAGAAGGGAAAGGTGAGCGAAGAGGAAAAGGGCGGCTGGCCCTCGCGCATGATGAACCAGGCGGCGATGCAGGCGATGAGGAACTCGATGCCGAGCCGCGCCCGCCCGGAAAAGCCGAGATGCGTCTGCTTGGTGACCTTGAGATAATCGTCATAGAGGCCGATCGCCCCGAAGCCGACCGTCACCAGCAGCACCGTCCAGACATAGACGCTGGTGATGTTCGCCCACAAAAGCGAGGAGCCGACGATGCCGGAAAGGATCATCAGCCCGCCCATGGTCGGCGTGCCGGCCTTCTTGAAATGCGTCTGCGGCCCGTCGGCACGGATCGGCTGACCCCTGCCCTGGCGCACGCGCAGGGAGTCGATGATCATCGGCCCGAACATGAACACGATGAGGGCGGCCGTTATCAGCGCCCCTCCCGTGCGGAAGGTGATGTAGCGAAAGACGTTGAAGACGGAGACTTCGTCCGCGAGATCAACGAGCAGAGTTAGCATCAAATCCCCCGATCGCCGCTGCCGGCGCCTTCATTTCGGGCCCGCGGCCGGATAGTGCCGGACGAGCGTGTCGATCAACCGGGAGAACCCCACCCCGTTTGACGATTTGATCATCACGGTGTCGCCTGGACGGACCGTCTCGATGAGCAAAGGAATGATTTCCTCGACATTGTCGCGATATTCGCTTTGCACGTCCTGCGGCAGGCTTTCGGCAAGCGCCTTCATTTCCTTGCCGGCGAGGAGCACCATGTCCGTGCGCGTACCCGCGATCACTTCAGCCAGCGCCGAATGCAATTCGCGCGAATGCTCACCGAGTTCCAGCATGTCGCCGAGAACGGCGATCCTGCGGCCGCTCCCCTCCACCTCTGCTGCGTCGAGCAGCTTGATCGCAGCCTGCATGGAGGCCGGATTGGCGTTGTAGCTTTCGTCGATCAGGGCGAAGTCACCCTTCGGGTGCTTCAACTTGAGGCGCATCCCCCGCCCGCGCTCCGCCGAGAGACTGGCCAGCGCGCCGGCGACCTTGTCGAGATCGGCCTCGACCATGTGCGCCGCGCCGAGCACGGCGAGCATGTTCTGCACGATGTGCCGGCCCGGAACGCCGATCTCGGCCTCGATCTCGCGTCCGCCGACATTGGCGGTAATGCGCGAGCTCACGGCCCCGAGCTCGCAATGTTCCAGCCGATAATCCGAACGAGGATCCTCGCCGAAGCCCCTGATCTTCTTGACGCCTGCCGCCCTCGCGAGCTTCTGCAGCAGCGTGAAATGTGCGTCGTCGCGGTTGAGCAGCGCGGCCCCGCCCGGCACGACGCCCTCGAATATCTCCGCCTTGGCGCGGGCAATATCGGCCAGATCCTTGAAATAGCCGAGATGCGCTGCGGCGATCAGCGTGACGATGGCGATGTGCGGGCGGACCAGCTTGACCAGCGGCCTGATCTCGCCGGCATGGTTCATGCCGATCTCGAAGACCGCATAGTCGCAATCGGCCGGCATGCGCGCCAGCGTCAGCGGCACGCCCCAATGGTTGTTGAACGACTTGTCGGACGCATGGACCTTGCCCACCCTGGAGAGCACGTGGCGCAGCGCCTCCTTGGTCGTGGTCTTGCCGGCCGAGCCGGTCACGGCGATGACCTTGGCCCTGCTGCGCGCCCGTGCGGCCTCGCCGAGCCTCGCCAGCGCCGCGAGCACATCCGGCACGACGATCATGGGAACGCTCAGGCGGCCCAGCGCCGGCAGCTTGGCTTCCGAGACGACCAGGAGGCCAGCGCCCGCGACATGCGCCGCGGTCGCGAAGTCGTGCCCGTCAAGGCGTTCGCCCTTGATCGCGAAGAAGGCGTCGCCCTGGGCGAGCGTGCGCGTATCGATAGAGATGCCGGAAATGCCGTCCGGCAGCCGCCCGAACGGCCGGCCGCCCATCGCTTCCACCATTGCTTCGGAGGTCCACAGCGCGGTCATGCCGCCGCCTCGCTCAGAGCCATCCGGACCTCGTCATGGTCCGAGAAGGGCAGCGTCCGGCCGGCGACGGTCTGGCCCTCCTCGTGCCCCTTGCCGGCGATGATGAGCGTATCGCCGGCGTGAAGCATCCCGACGGCCGTGCGGATCGCCTCCCGCCGGTCGCCGATCTC
>JBQCFH010000111.1:0-2426 GCA_051959385.1 Rhizobiaceae bacterium
GCCCGGCGGCCAGTTCGAGCTTTCCGGCGCGCCGCTGGAGACGATCCACCAGACCTGCCGCGAGGGCAACGCGCATCTGGCGCAGCTACGCGAAATCGCCGAGCCGCTCGGCATCCGCTTCCTCGGCCTCGGCGGCAGCCCGAAATGGACCCTTCCCGAGACGCCGCGCATGCCGAAATCGCGCTACGACATCATGAGAGCCTACATGCCGAAGGTCGGCACGAAGGGGCTCGACATGATGTACCGCACCTGCACGATCCAGGTGAATCTCGATTTCGAGAGCGAGGCGGACATGCGCCGCAAGATGCAGGTCGGGCTGAAGCTGCAGCCGCTCGCGACCGCGCTCTTCGCCAATTCGCCCTTCACCGAGGGGCGGCCGAACGGGCTGCAGTCCTGGCGCGGCGATATCTGGCGCGACGTCGACAACCAGCGCTCGGGCCTGCACGAATTCTGCTTTTCGCCCGATTTCGGCTTTGCCGACTATGTCGAATGGGCGCTCGACATACCGATGTATTTCGTCATTCGCGGCGGCCGCTATTACGACATGACGCACATGACCTTCCGCCAGTTCATGGACGGCGCGGCTGTGAAGGAGGTGCCCGATGGCGCCGCGACGATGGGCGACTGGACCAACCACATCTCGACGCTCTTCCCCGACGTGCGGCTGAAGCGCTTCCTCGAGATGCGCGGCGCCGACGGGGGCCCGTGGCGGCGCATCTGCGCGCTGCCGGCCTTCTGGGTCGGCCTGCTCTACGACGAGGAAGCGCTCGACCAGGCGGACGCGCTGACCGCGAACTGGACCTTCGCGGAAACGCGCGCCATGCGCGACGCCGTGCCGAAGGAGGGGCTGAACGTCATGATGCGCAATGCCTCGCTGCGCGAGATCGCGCGTGAGGTGCTCGGCATTTCCCGGCTGGGGCTCGCCAACCGACGCCGTCTGAATAGCGACGGCTTCGACGAGACGCACTATCTGGCGCCGCTCGAAGAGGTGGTGGCGCGCGGCACGACGAGCGCCGAGGACATGGTCCGCGCCTATCACACGCGCTGGGGCGGCTCGATCGAGCCTGTTTTCATGGAACAGGCGTATTGAGGGTTGGTGGCGGCCTTGACGGCCATCAGGCAGCGTTGCGCCTGCCGGTCAGTTCAAATCCTATCGCCTTAAGCACCGCCATGGTCGTTTCCAATGTCGGATTGCCTGTCTCGCTGAGCGACTTGTAGAGCTGTTCCCGCGCCAGTCCGGTGTCGCGCGCAATCTTCGCCATGCCTTTGGCGCGGGCGACAACGCCGATGGCCTTGGCGATGTAGCGCGCATCTCCCGTCTCGAATGCATCGCTCAGGAACACTTCGATCGCCTCGTCGGATTTCAGCGCATCGGCGGGATCATAATCGTGAAGTTGTTCTGCCATCTCCGCTTTCCAATTCCGCCCAAATCCTTTTCGACATCATGATGTCGCGCTCCTGCGTACTCTTATCGCCGCCGCAAAGGAGAACGATGATCTCCTCACCGGAATGTCGAAAATAAATCCGGTACCCGGGGCCGTAATGTATCCGCAGTTCGCTTATCCCGTCGCCGACCGGTGAAACGTCACCCGGCAGTCCGTTGGCAAGTCTGAACAGGCGAGCCGCGATAGCGGCCCGCGCACGCTGGTCCTTGAGCTTCCTTTCCCACTTCCGAAACGTATCGGTTTGGCGCAATCGGATCATGAATGTAATTTATAAATCACAAACTGTCTATTTCGGCTATCCTGCACAAGCACGCAAAAAAATCACCCCTTCATTCCTCCCGCGGTCAGGCCGGCGACGATGCGGCGCTGGAAGACCAGCACCAGCACGATCAGCGGCACGGTGACGATGACCGAGGCCGCCATGATGCGACCCCAGGGTATCTCGAAGGACGATGCTCCCGACAAGAGCGCGATCGCGACCGGCACGGTGCGCTGCGTGTCGGTCGAGATGAAGGTGAGCGCGAACAGGAACTCGTTCCACGCCGCGATGAAGGCGAGCAGGCCCGTCGTCACCATCGCCGGCCACAGCATCGGCAAGAAGATGCGGATGACGATGGCGAAAGGCGAGGCGCCGTCCATGATCGCCGCCTCCTCGATGCCTCTGGGGAGGTCGCGCATGAAGGCGGTCAGCACCCAGACGGTGAATGGCAGCGTGAAGATCAGGTAGGAGAAGATGAGGGCCACAAGGGAATTGTAGAGCCGGAACGCGCTGACCATCTCGAAGAGCCCGGCGAGCACGGCGATCTGCGGGAACATTGAGACGGACAGGATGGTGAAGAGAAGCAGCCGCCGCCCGCGAAAGCGAACGCGCGCCAGCGCAAAGGAGGCGGTGACGCCGAGCGCCAGCGACAGCGCCACCGTCGCCGCCGCCACGATCAGCGAATTCAGGATGTTGCGGGCGAAGTGGCCGGCGCCGAGCAC
>JBQCFH010000112.1:0-8725 GCA_051959385.1 Rhizobiaceae bacterium
GGCGCCGATAAGCCGGAGCGGCGATCATTCGAGCATTTCCTGCTAGGCCCAGGCCGGTCTTTCTTCCGCCTGTTCGCTTGGCAAAAAAGGCACCCCCGGGCGCGCCCCACGCGTCCGCCTTTGCCATTCCAGATGGCTCCCCTACAAAATTGCCTGAAAAATTACGCGCTACGCCGCACTTCCGAATCATCCATAAGGAATCAAAGGTGATTCGCCTTGTCCAGAGCCTTTGGCCGTCAAGGCCGGTTAATTTTTCTCAACCGGATTCGGATGTCTTCGCCGATTGTAGCCAGAACCGCCAAATTCAGACACATGCAAGCTGCTTGGCATGGTGAGCCGGTGGTCTGAACGCGCGTCATTCCGGTTTGCGGCCGGAGCGGAGCGAACAGCGGCAAGACCGGAGCCCATTCCGTGAAATTCAAAACTACGGATTGGGTCCCGGATAATCTCAGGGTTGCTACGCTTCCCTCGATTTCCGGGATGGCGGAGTGCGCTACGCCAGCGTCCGCTCGACGATGTCGCGTAGATCGGCCGAAAGATCGGGCTTCGCAGCAATCCCGGCGAGCACGAGGCGCGCCTGCTCCTGCCGCTCGGGCTCGAAGGACCGCCAGGACCGCAGCGCCGTCGCCAGCCGCGCGGCGACCTGCGGGTTGCGCTTCTCCACCTGCAGCACCGTCTCCCCAAAAAGCCTGTAGCCGGCGCCATCGCGGCGGTTGAAGCCGGTCTGGTTCGCGGTCGCGAACGTGCCGATCAGCGCCCGCACGCGGTTGGGATTGGCGATAGAGAAGGCCCTGTGCCGCATCAGCGCGGCGACGCTTTCGACGGTCGCGGCGCCGGGCACCGTCGCCTGGATCTGGAACCATTTGTCCATGACCAGCGGATCGGAACCGTAGCGTTCCTCGAAGGCCGCCAGCGCCGCCTTCGCCTCGCCGGAGCCCGGATGCCGGTGCGCCAGCACGGTGAGCGCCGCGGCGCGGTCGGTCATGTTCGTCGCCGTCCTGTACTGCTCGGCGGCGCGGGTCGGGTCGCCTTCGGCCGACAGGTAGTCGAGCAGCACGTTGCGCAGCGCCCGTCGGCCGGCGCTTGCCGCATCGGGGCTGAACGGGGCGTTGTCCGAAAGCCGGCCATAGAGCTCCGCGAACGCCTTGCCGCTGGCGGCGGCGATCGCTGCGATCAGCGCCTCGCGCGCCTTCAGGATGGCGTCGGGATCGATATTGCTGCCGATCTCGCGCGCTATGTCGGCCTCGCCCGGCAGCGTCAGCGCCAGCGCGCGATAGGCAGGCTCCAGCGTCTCGTCCGCTGCGATGACGCCGGCAAGCGCGATCATGTTTGCGCTGAATTTCGGCGCCTTGCCGCCGCGGCACTGGCGAAAGGCGGCGATCAGCGCGTCGGTGAAGAGCGTGTTCAGCGCCTGCCAGCGGCAATAGAGATCGTCATCGTGCCGGGCGAGGAAGATCCGGTCCTCGTTCTTCTGCGCGACCGAGAGCGTGATCGGCGCGGAAAAGCCGCGATTGAGCGAAACCACCGGCCGCTGCGGAAAGCCGCCGAAGCGCACCTGATGCCGGCGCTTGCGGATGTGGATGACGCCGTTCTCGACCGTCGCGCCCTCGACGGAGGCATAAGCCGCGTCATGGCCGTTGCGGCCGACCAGTCCGAAGGCGAGGGGAATGTGCATCAGCCGCTTGCGGCTTTCATTCGGCGTCGGCGGAACCGACTGTTCGATGTCGAGGATGAGTTCGGCCGAAGCCGGATCGTGCGAGGTCTTCACCGTCAGGTGGGGCGTGCCGGCCTGGTTGTACCAAAGCGAGAATTGCGACAAGTCGCGGTCCGAGACGTCCTCGAATACCTGGACGAAATCCTCCACCGTCGCCGCCTCGCCGTCATGCCGCTCGAAATAGAGGTCCATGCCGCGCCGGAACGTTTCCTCTCCGAGGATGGTGCGGATCATGCGCACGACTTCCGAGCCTTTCTCGTAGACGGTCGCCGTGTAGAAATTGTTGATCTCGCGATAGCGCCGCGGCCTGACCGGGTGCGCCAGCGGTCCCTGGTCTTCCGGAAACTGGTGCGCGCGCAATGTCCTGACCTCGGCGATGCGCTTCACCGCGCGCGAACGCTGGTCGGCGGAGAATTCGTGGTCGCGGAAGACGGTCAGCCCTTCCTTCAGGCAAAGCTGGAACCAGTCCCGGCAAGTGATTCTGTTGCCGGTCCAATTGTGGAAATATTCGTGCGCGATCACCGCCTCGATATTGGAGTAGTCCGCATCGGTGGCGGTCTCCTCGTCGGCGAGCACGTATTTGTCGTTGAAGACGTTCAGCCCCTTGTTCTCCATCGCGCCCATGTTGAAGTCGGAGACGGCGACGATGTTGAAGACGTCGAGGTCGTATTCGCGGCCGAACTTCTCCTCGTCCCAACGCATGGAGCGCTTCAGCGCATCCATCGCGTATGATGCCCGCGATTCCTTGCCGTGCTCGACATAGATGCCGAGCTCCACCCTGCGCCCCGAGGCGGTGATGAAATGGTCCTTCACCGAGCCCAGATCGCCGGCGACCAGCGCGAACAGGTAGGACGGCTTGGGGAAGGGGTCGTTCCATTCGGCATAGTGTCGTCCGCCTTCCAAGTCGCCCCGCGCGCCGGGATTGCCGTTCGAGAGAAGCAGCGGCGCGTCCTTCTTCGGCGCCTCGATCCTGACGCTGTAGACCGAAAGCACGTCGGGCCGGTCGAGGAAGTAGGTGATGCGGCGGAAGCCTTCCGCCTCGCATTGCGTGCAGTAAACGCCGTTCGATCGATAGAGGCCCATGAGCTGGGTGTTGTTCTCGGGCGAGAGCCGGGTGCGGATCGTCAGCACGAACCGGCCCGCGCGCGGAGGCTTGATCGTAAGCCTGTCCGGCGTCGCGTCGAACGCCGTCTTTGCCGCCGGCTTGCCGTCGATCGCGAGGCTGACGAGTTCCAGCCCATCACCGTCGAGGACGAGCGGCGCCGTTTGAGGCACGCCGACGCGGCGCTCGATCGTCAGTTCGGCGGTCACTATCGTCGCGTCGGGAGAAAGGTCGAAGTCGAGATGCGTCAGCGGAATGAGGTAGTCGCTGGGGCGGTAGTCCTCCAGGCGGAAAACCTGGCCTGTATCCGAACGCATCCTGAACCTTTCCTGCAGCCCCGCACGCCGGCCCGCTGGCACAACAAAATTGAAGCGCTGCTCTTTACACGAAACCGCTGCTCGACAAAACTGTCCCCGGTTCTCACTCACAATTCGCCAAGCAGGATAAGCCATGAACGTCATGACGCCGAAATTCGGCATGGGCGCGTCGGTCCTACGTAAGGAAGACAACGCGTTCATCACCGGCAAGGGACGCTATACGGACGATATTTCGCCGCCCGGGACCCTGCATGGCTACGTGCTGCGCTCGCCGGTCGCCAATGCGCGCCTGACCGTCACCTCGACCGAGGCGGCGAAGGAAGCGCCGGGCGTCAAGCTGGTGCTGACGGGCGCCGACCTGAAGCATCTCGGCGATCTCAGGACCCACGGCATGCAGAAGGAGCCCGACGGCACGATGCGGCCGACGAAGGACATTCCCGTTCTCTGCCGCGACCATGTCCGCCATGTCGGCGACGCCGTCGCCTTCGTCGTGGCCGAGACCCGCGCGCAGGCGCAGGACGCCGCCGAACTGATCGAGATCGACTACGACGCGCAGGAGGCCGTGGCGGATGTACGGCATGCGCTCGAGGAGGGCGCGCCGCTGGTGTGGCCCGATCTCGGCACCAACGTCGCCTTCACGCACCACATCGGCGACAAGGCAAAGACCGATGCGGCCTTCGCCAAGGCCTCGAAGGTGACGCGCATCGAGTTCTTCAACAACCGGCTGGTCTCGAACTATATGGAGGTCCGCTCCGCTATCGGCGAGTGGCGCGCCGACGAGGACCGCTGGGTGCTGACCACCGGCTCGCAGGGCGTGCATGGCATCCGTGACCTGATCTGCAACGATGTCCTCAAGGTCGCGCCCGAGAAGCTGCGCGTCGTCACGCCGGATGTCGGCGGCGGCTTCGGGCCGAAGAGCTTCAACTACCGCGAATACACGCTCGTGCTTGAAGCCGCGAAACGCCTCGGCGTCCCGGTCAAATGGACCGGCGACCGCGCCGAGCATTTCCTGCAGGACGCGCATGGTCGTGACAACGCCGTGACGGCCGAGATGGCGATGGATGCCGACGGCCGCTTCCTCGCGCTGCGCGTCGATCTGAAGGCCAATATGGGCGCCTATCTTTCGCAGTACGGGCCGTTCATCCCGATCCTCGGCGTCACCATGACGACCGGCGTCTATGACATCCCGGCCATCGACGTGAACGTGACGGGCGCCTACACGAACACCGTTCCGGTCGACGCCTATCGCGGAGCAGGGCGGCCGGAGGCGGCTTTCCTGATCGAGAAGCTCGTCGACGCTTGCGCCCGCGATCTCGGCATTCCGCGCGAGGAGCTGCGCCGGCGCAACTTCATCAAGAAGTTTCCCTACACGACGCCGACCGGGCGCATGTACGACACCGGCGACCTCAATGGCCACATGACCAAGGCCATGGAGAATGCGGGCTGGAGTACGTTCGACAAGCGCCTGGCCGAGGCTAAAAAGAACGGCAAGATCCGCGGCATCGGCATGTCGACCTACATCGAGGTCTGCGCCTTCCCCGGTTCGGAGCCGGCCTTCGTCGAGCTCAGGGGCGACGGCACCGTTGCGCTGAGGATCGGCACCCAGTCGAACGGCCAGGGTCATGCCACGGCCTACGCCCAGTTCGTGGCCGACAAGCTCAATATCGGCATCGACAGGATCGAGGTGCGCCAGGGCGACACGGACGAGCTGGCGAAAGGAGGCGGCACCGGCGGCTCCCGGTCGATCCCGCTCGGCGGCGTTTCGGCGGCGCTTGCCGGCGAGGATCTGGCCGAGAAGATCAAGAAGGTCGCGGCTGACGAGCTGGAAGCGTCGGCCGGCGATATCGAACTGGCCGACGGCGCCGCGCGCATCGTCGGCACCGACCGCTCGATCGACTTTTCGGCCATCGCCAAGGCCGCGAAGTCGCCCGACGACCTCAAGGGGCAGGGCGAGTTCGTCCAGAACGAGGGCACCTATCCGAACGGCACGCATATATGCGAGGTCGAGATCGATCCCGAGACCGGCGCCACGACGATCGTCGCCTACACGATCGTCGACGATTTCGGCGTCACGGTGAACCCGATCCTCCTTGCCGGCCAGGTCCATGGCGGCATCGTCCAGGGCATGGCCCAGGCGTTGTCGGAGAACACAGTGTATTCGGAGGATGGCCAGCTCATCACCGCGAGCTTCATGGACTACACGATGCCGCGCGCCGACGACTTCCCGTCCTTCTCCTTCGAGACGCGCAACGTACCCTCCACGACGAATGCGCTCGGCATCAAGGGCGCGGGCGAGGCAGGCACCATCGGCGCCACGCCGGCGGCGCTGAATGCGGTGGCCGACGCGCTCTATCGCGCCTACGGCATCCGCCACATCGACATGCCGGCCACGCCCAACCGCGTGTGGCACGCCATCCAGGAGGCGTCGAAGGCAAAGTGACGAAGAGCCTTTCAGCTAGCCATGAAAGGCTCTAAGATCGGGCCGCTCCGGCAAGGGGCGGACCCGGCCTGTCCGGAAGGGCTGTCGGGAAGGCCAAGCCAAAGCAAGGGAGCCGCCGAGGCGCAGGACGCCGGCCGGCCGATGACGGCGATTGCGCTGAAGGTCCTCTCCGTCATCATCTTCGTGGCGATGTCGACCTTGATCAAGGCCGCCGGCGAACTGCCGACGGGGCAGATCGCGTTTTACCGCTCGCTCTTCGCGATCTTTCCGATCGTCATCGTCTTTGCCTGGCGGCGCCAGCTCAAGCGGTCCTTCAACACCAGGCATCCGTTCAGCCACGTGGCGCGCGGCGTCGTCGGCGTCACCGGCATGTGGTTCAGCTTCTACGGGCTGACGCGCCTGCCGCTGCCCGAGGCGATCACGATCAACTACGCGCAGCCGCTGATCGTGGTGGCGTTGAGCGCCATCTTCCTCGGCGAGATCGTGCGCGCCTACCGCTGGAGCGCGGTGGCGGTGGGCTTCCTCGGCGTGGTCATCGTCTCATGGCCGAACCTGACGCTTTTTTCGGAGCCCGAGGGCTTCGGCCAGAAGCAGGCGCTGGGCGCGGTCGCGCTGCTCTGCGCCGCGCTGGTTTCAGGCGTCGCCATGCTGCTGGTGCGCCGGCTGGTGAAGACGGAATCCTCGGCGACGATCGTGCTCTACTTCTCGGTCACCGCGACCGTGTTGTCGCTCGTCACGCTTCCCCTGGGCTGGGCGGACCTGTCGCCCGCCCAGCTTGCCTGCCTGACGCTTGCCGGCATCTGCGGCGGCGTCGCCCAGATCCTGCTGACCGAAAGCTACCGGCATGCCGGCATGTCGGTCATCGCGCCCTTCGAATACACCTCGATGCTGCTGGCGATCGTCTCCGGATATTTTGTCTTCGGCGACATACCGACCGCCTATACGATCGTCGGCGGTGCGATCGTCATCGCGTCGGGCCTCTTCATCATCTGGCGGGAGCAGCGGCTCGGCCTGCGGCGCGGGGCGGCGCGCAAGCTGGTGCCGCCGCAGTAGGGCTGTCGTGCGTCCTTCGAGGCTCCCCTTCGACAAGCTCAGGGTCGCACCTCAGGATGAGGGAGGCCGGGTGCTATCGTCCCAGGCCAAGTTCTGATGGGTTGCTGGGCTGTAGTGCGCTCCGCGAAGCCGTGCAGAATTTGGGATGACAGGCGCCTGCATCCCTCATCCTGAGGTGCCTGCGACGCGCCCCTCGAAGGACGCACCCGCAAAACCTCAGCCCGCCAACGCAGCAAGCCTTGCCTTCACCTCGAGGAAATCGCGCCAGGCCAGCCGCTTCGCCGCCGGATTCCGCAGCAGGTAGGCAGGGTGCAGCGTCGGCATGGTCGGGATGGCGAGGCCGCCGGCCGTACGATGCTCCTGCCAGTTGCCGCGCAGCCGCATGATCCCGACCTGCGTGTCGAGCAGCGCCTTGCTCGACGGATTGCCGAGCGTCACCAGCACTTTCGGCGCCGCCAGCTCGATCTGCCGTTCGATGAAGGGCCGGCATATCTCGGTCTCGATCGGCGTCGGCGTTCGGTTTCCCGGCGGCCGCCAGGGAATGACGTTCGCGATATAGGCCGATTGGCGGTCGCGGCCGATCGCCGCCAGCATGCGATCGAGAAGCTGTCCCGAGACGCCGACGAAGGGAAGGCCCTCGATGTCCTCGTCCCGTCCCGGCGCCTCGCCGACCAGCATCAGGTCGGCTTCCGGGTTGCCGTCGGCGAAGACGAGGTTCTTGGCGGTGAATTTCAAATTGCAGCCGTCGAAGGCGGCGAGCTGCTCCCGCAGTTCGTCGAGCGTCCTCGCCTCGCGCGCGAGTTCGCGCGCCCGCGCCACCTGCGCGCCGTCGGGGATGGCGGTGGGCTGCGGCCGGCTGATCTCCCCCCTTGAGGGGGAGATGCCCGGCAGGGCAGAGGGGGGCAACGTAGAGCGCCTGCCTTCGATCGCTTTGTTTACTTCTCCCCGCTGAGAGGTTGGCGGAACAGCACCCCCCTCTGTCCTGCCGGACATCTCCCCCTCAAGGGGGGAGATCAGCTGTGGCTTGCCCGCCGAGAACCAGTCCACCGCCTCCTCGCCAAGCGCCTCGTCCACTCCTGCATCCGCATAGAAATGCAGGAGCTCGCGCAAGGCTGGGATCTGCTTGCCGCCATCGGGTGCCATGGGTCTGGCGTGGCAGATCGCGCTGGCCTTTGCAAGGCTCATGAAAACGGGATGCGCGGGTCCTGGCGGAGATAGAAGATCGGGTCGGGCGTGAAGTCGGAGACGAAGAAGCCGAAGGTCACGAAGCTGTTCGGATCGACATGCCCGTCGCGGAAAAGCAGTCGGTCATAGGGCTCGTAGTCGCGGTAATAGTCGGCGAAGCGGTCGCATTGCAGCCCCTCGTCGGTCAGCTTGCGCTGGTTGAAGGAAAGCCCGTCGCCGAAAACGCTGGGCACGCCAAGCTGTTCTTCGAGTTCGAACTCGAATTCGACCCAGCCCTGGCCGCTTCCGTTGTGGACTACCAGGCGCAGATGCAGGAAACCGTTCGCATAGGCGCTGCCGCCGTCGCCATAGGGCCTGAGCGGCCGCGCGGCCCGGATGACCAGCGTGACGGGGCTCGCCGAGGAGAATTCCTCCGCGAGCACGATCGGATCGGCCGCGCTTCCCTGGCCCGATATGTCGGTGATGCTGAAGCCGCCCAGTTCGTCCGAGAAGGAATAGGCGCCGGCATAGAAGCGGCCGTCGTCGGCGGCCCCCGCGCCGCAGATCAGCGGCGCAAGCAGGAAAAGCCCGTATCGGCACGCATTCGTCAAACGGCTCACCTCGGTTGGCCGCGATCGATTGCCGCCGCAGTATGCCGCCGCTTCCCGGTTTCAAGCCAGCGAAAACTGCGATATTGAGCAGCGACACGAAGTTTGCGCCGCCCGGTGGCGGCCGTCGGGGAGGTTGTTCCGGATGGATGAAGTCGAGCGCGAAAGCATGGAATTCGACGTGGTCATCGTCGGCGCGGGGCCGGCGGGCCTTGCCGCGGCGATCCGCTTGAAGCAGCTCAATCCGGAGCTTTCCGTCGTCGTGCTGGAAAAAGGGGCCGAGGTCGGGGCGCACATCCTTTCCGGCGCCGTGGTCGATCCGATCGG
>JBQCFH010000113.1:0-4864 GCA_051959385.1 Rhizobiaceae bacterium
GCGCCTGCAGCCGCTGTCGCCGAACTTCATTTCTGTGACCTACGGCGCCGGCGGCTCGACGCGCGAGCGAACCCAGCGAACGGTCGCCCGTATCCTCGGCGAAACCAGCCTCGCGCCCGCGGCGCATCTGACCTGCATCGATGCCACGCGCGGCGAGGTGGACGCCGTGATCCGCGAATTCTCGGCCATGGGGGTCAAGCGCTTCGTGGCGCTCAGGGGCGATCCGGTTGCCGGCGTTGGCGCCGTCTACCGGCCGCATCTCGGCGGCTATTCCAACGCCGCGGAACTGGTGGCGGCGCTCGCCCGCGCCGGCGATTTCGACATCTCGGTCTCGGCCTATCCCGAAAAGCATCCGGAGAGTTCCGATTTCGCGACCGACATCGACATGCTGAAGCGCAAGGTCGACAACGGCGCGACGCGCGCGATCACCCAGTTCTTCTTCGATAACGACCTCTACGAGCGCTACGTCGAGCGTGTCCGCCGGGCCGGGATCTATGTCCCCATCGTGCCGGGCATCCTGCCGATCCACAATTTCAGGCAGGTGACGAACTTCGCCGCGCGCTGCGGCGCGCATGTGCCGGCCTGGCTCGCCGAGCGCTTTTCCGGTCTCGATGACGATCCGCAGACGCATGCGCTGGTAGCCGCGGCGGTGGCCGCCGAGCAGGTGCTCGACCTCGTCGAGCGCGGTGTCGGCGACTTCCATTTCTACACGCTGAACCGGGCGGACCTCGCTTTCGCGATCTGCCACATGATCGGCATCCGCACGCCGGTCCAGGAGCCGGTATCGGCCCGCGACGCCGCGGCCTGATCCGCCAGGGGTGGCCCTTGAGGCCGTCGCGTTTTTTTTCGTGCGCTCTCCGTCCGGCGACGAAACCGGCAGTCATTCGAAAAATCGGCCTTATTGCGGCTGATCCGGGGGGAACTCCGCGCCGCGCTTCGCATTCTGACCCTAAGGGCAGATACCTGGAGCGCGACATGCGATATTTTGTGGCTACGCTGAGCGGCTTCTTGCTGACGCTCGTCGTGTTTGCCGGCGGCGGCCTGACCGCGATCTTCTTCTTCGTCAATGCCAAACCGGTGCCGGTTGCGCATCCCCTCGACGGGGACACCGGCACATTGTGGACCAATAAGGCGGTGAACGTGAGCGCGGATACCCAGGGTCTGCAGCGCCTCCCTGCCCGGCCCGCGCCGCAGACGATCAATCCCGTCCCGCAGAAAGTGGCCGAGGTGAAGCAATCGCCGGACGATTCGGCTCAATCCGAACCGGCAGAAAAGTCGGCACCGGCCACCGATCCGACGACCACGGCGGCGACTTCGCCCGCGGCGGCATCAAAGCCGGAACCGCGGGCGGCATCCAAGTCCGAACCGCAGGCGGCTCCCCCGATGAACGCCGCACATGTCGAGTGGTGCTCCCAGCACTACCGTTCATACGACCCGGCCGACAACAGCTACAATTCCTATAGCGGCGTGCGACGCGAGTGCGTCTCTCCTTATTCGGACGGTGCGTCGAATGCCGATTCGCCGGCCCGGACCGATGAAACGGAGCGCGTGGACCATTCCATAGACAGATCGCCCGCTCTCGTCAGCGCCGCAGCGGATGAAATGCCCGGGGGATATCTCAGCCCGGAGCATGTTCAATCCTGCTTCGACCGCTACCGCTCCTACCGGCCCGAGGACAATTCCTACCAGCCTTACGGCGGCGGCCCGCGCCAGCAATGCGACTAGAAACGAGCGCGTCCCGATCCCTATTGCGCCTGTAAACGCCATTTTCGAGCGACCGCCTGGCAGCTTGTACAGCCCTGAATTGGAAAGGCCGGGCATCGGACCCGGCCTTTCAGCAATCTCGATGAACAGCCTCCGCTGCCCGGGGATAGAGTGCGTTAGGGGAGCACTCCGATTATCAGTGCCGCGATGAACGCGAACGCAGCACATATCATCAAAGCGTTGATCGGCCGTGTCAGTCCCATGGCATAGCCTCCTCTTCGACTATGGTAGAGTCTAGATGCAATTCGGCCACGGACAAGAGAATTTTTTGCTGCACTGCCGCAGGATTGTGAAAATCCCGCCTTGATTGCCGGTCCTGTGCCTTGATTTCGCTTCAAAAAGTGACCTCACCGCCACGCTCGCAAAAAAATCATTTGACGCAGTTATTCCGGCGCTTCGCGCCCTGCGGCGCCTTCCGCGCAGCTCTCAGCCGGAAGATTCGGCCGTCGATGGTCACCAGGCCGAGCCCGATCAGCCCGATGCCGGCCAGTTCGTAGCCGCCCAGCGTTTCGCCGAGAAAGACGACGCCGAGCAGGATCGCCCAGACGGGAACGATCAGCGTCACCAGCGAGGCGTTCGTCGCCCCGGCCGAGCCGATGAGATTGAAATAGAGGACATAGGCGAGCGCCGTCGACAGCAGGCCGAGAGCGGCTACGCACTCCCAGCTTGCCGGACTTGCCGCCGTGATGGTCGAGGCTCCCGCACCGATCAGCACGGCCATGACGGCGGTCGATGCCGTGAATTGCCCTGCCGCGATGACATCCGAGGGGAGATCGCGGAAGCGTCGTGCGAAGACCGCCGCGAGCCCATAGGAGCAGGCGGCGCCAAGAACGCAGAACTGTGCCCAGGCAGGCGCACCGAGGCCAGCCAGAAGCCCCGGCCCCACCATGACCGCCGTTCCCACGATACCGAGCGCGATTCCTGTCAATTTGGCGGGGGTGACCTTCTCGTCCGGGGTGAGGGCGTTGGCTGCAATGATCGCCCAGAACGGCGTCGTGGCGTTGAGAATGCCGGCAAGGCCCGCGCCGATCGCCGTTTGCCCGAGGAAGATCAGCGAAAAGGGAATGATATTGTTCAGCAGTGCCAGAAGCAGGAAAGCGCCGGCGCGTGATAGCGCCGGGCGGAACGAGACGCGGCGCGCAAGCAGCCAAAGATGAAGTGCCGCGGCGGCAATTCCGACGCGGTAGAAGACCAGCGTCAAGGGTTCGATCTCCCTGACCGCTATGCGCGCGAAGAGGAACGAAGCGCCCCACAACGCGCCGAGCAGCAGGAGTTGCGCCCAGTCCTTCGTGCTCATCGCCTTTGGCGTGGGTGTGTTCGCTCGGCTCATGACAACTCTCGAAAGATTTCCCTGCTAACCGAACAGGAGAAACTCCGCCATCCGGTTTCTGGCAAGTTGCGGGATGGCTAGGGAGTCACCCCACCCGCCTCGCTTCGCTCGGCACCCTCCCCGTCGAGGGGAGGGAGGGCGCCGGACTCTCCGCCCTCCTCCCCCTCGACGGGGGAGGTGGCCCGAAGGGCCGGAGGGGGTGAGAATAGTGATATGCGACAGCCCCACCGCAAACGGGTTCCCGCAGCGGCATCGTATGAAGTGGTACTTGCCAGGCAAGCGTGGAGCCGGGTTTTTCCCGCCTTCCATCGCTGCTAGGCTTCGGCCCAGCAGGGAGCCTTGATGCAGCGATTCGAAACCGCCCGTGACGCCGCGCTGACCCTCCGTCCGGATCGGCCCGTCTATTGCTTCCGGCCGGAAGTGCTCAAAGCCGATGCGCTTCGCTTCGCCGGGCTCTTCCCCGGAAAGACTGCCTATGCGGTCAAGACAAACGGCGAAGCGATGGTGCTGAAAGCCGTGTCGGAGGCCGGGATCTCGGCCTTCGACGTGGCCTCGCCGGCGGAGTTCGCCGCCGTGCGGGCCGTCGCGCCGCAAGCCGAGATGCTCTACATGCATCCGGTCAAGGCGCAATCGGACATCAGGCTGGCGCTCGAGAGTTTCGGCATCCGCGTGATCGCGCTCGACCACGAGGATGAGATCGCCAAGCTCTCGCGCGTGGTGAAGGCGCTCGACATCGATCCGGGCTCGCTGACCGCCTTCGTCCGCCTGCAGACCAAGGGCCATGCCGCCTACGAGCTTTCCAAGAAGTTCGGCGCCGCCCCGGCCCATGCGGTGGAACTGCTGCAGCGCCTCCATCGCGGCGGCTTTCGGGTCGGCATCTGCTTCCACGTGGGCAGCCAGATCGAGGACGCCGACACATACGAGCGGGCGCTCGCCTCGGCGGACTGGGTGCGCAACCGGGCCGGCGTTCCGCTGGCCGGGCTCGACGTCGGCGGCGGCTTTCCCGCCGAATACGGGCACGACCCCAACCGCAAGGCGCCCAGGATGCCGTCGCTGGAAGAAATCATGGCGCGGCTCAGGAGCGATCTCGCTGAATACCAGTTCGACGACCTGCCGCTGGTGGCGGAGCCCGGCCGCGTCATCGTCGCCCGCGCCTTCTCGCTGATCGTGCGGGTTCTGCTCAGGAAGGGCAGGCGGCTCTACATCAACGACGGCATCTGGTCCTCGCTCTCCGACAGCTGGACGGGCAAGATCACGCTGCCGGCGCGCTTCATTCCCGATCCGGCCATCCGCACCCGCAACGGCGATGCCGGCAGGACCGCGGCCTTCCGGGTCTGCGGGGGCACCTGCGATTCGGTCGATATCCTGTCGCGGCCATTCTGGCTGCCGGAGACGGTCGATACCGGCGACTGGATCGAGATCGGCCATATCGGCGCCTATTCGATGGCGCTCAGGACGCATTTCAACGGCTTTTACCCTGACACCTTCGTCGAGGTCGCAACGCCCTTCGATGAAGGCGGCGCGCCGGACAGTCTCGCCAGCCTCGAGACGATGGCGTGACCCGCAAAGCGCCGGGGCAACGCGCCGCCCCTCATCTGCCTGCCGGCCACATATCCCCCCCGGCGGGGAGAAGAACGCCTTCATCGGCCGTCTTCGCCAATCGGCAACGTTGCCGGATAATCGCCGTCGTTGCGGCCATCGGTCTTCTCCCCCCGCGCGGGGCGAAGATGCCGGCAGGCCGCTGGGGGGGGGCACTGATCCTGGGGTCAG
>JBQCFH010000114.1:0-9064 GCA_051959385.1 Rhizobiaceae bacterium
CCACGTGATCACCGACGCCGACGATATCGAGGTGAATTTCTCCGACGGCGCCAAGCTGAAGGCCACCCTCGTCGGAACCGACACCAAGACGGACATCGCGCTCCTCAAGGTCGATCCGTCCAAGCACAAGCTCAAGGCCGTGAAATTCGGCGATTCCGACAAGATGCGCATCGGCGACTGGGTGATGGCGATCGGCAACCCGTTCGGGCTGGGAGGTACCGTGACGCTCGGCATCATCTCGGCGCGCAACCGCGACATCAATTCGGGGCCGTACGACGACTACATCCAGACCGACGCCGCCATCAACCGCGGCAATTCCGGCGGCCCGCTGTTCAACATGAACGGCGAGGTGATCGGCATCAACACCGCCATCATCTCGCCCTCGGGCGGATCGATCGGCATCGGCTTCTCGATCCCTTCGCAGCTCGCCTCAGCCGTGGTCGACCAGCTCGGCAAGTATGGCGAGACGCGGCGCGGCTGGCTCGGCGTGCGCATCCAGCCGGTGACCGACGAGGTTGCCGATAGCCTCGACATGCCGTCCGCCAAGGGCGCGCTGGTCGCCGGCGTCATCAAGGGCGGTCCGGTGGATCATGGCGAGATCCAGCCGGGAGACGTGATCATCAAATTCGACGGCCACGACATCGAGGAGATGCACGAATTGCCGCGGATCGTGGCGGAGAGCCCGGTCGGCAAGGATGTCGAGGTGGTCGTCATCCGCAAGGGCAAGGAGCAAACCGTCCACGTCAAGCTCGGGCGGCTGGAGGACAGCGACAAGCTCGCCAGCGCCGAGGACAATAAGCCGGGCGGCGCCAAGCCCGACCAGAAGGAGAAGCAGCCTGTCTCCGATACGGTGCTCGGCATGTCGCTCGGCGCGCTCGATAATGAGATGCGCGACAAATTCAAGATCGCGGAGGGCGTCTCGGGCGTCGTCGTGACCGAGGTCGAGCCGAATTCCGCCGCCGCCGAGAAGGGCATCGCGGCAGGCGATGTCATCACCGAGATCACCCAGCAGACCGTCTCGAAGCCCAAGGACGTGACCGACCGCATCGCGGCGCTCAAGCAGCAGGGCAGAAAGGCGGCGCTCCTCATGCTCGCCTCGAAGAACGGCGATTTGCGCTTCGTGACGGTCAGGATAGACGGGTAGGCCCTCAGACGGCAACCAGGCCGGTCAGCCGCGGCGCGAGTTGCGGCTTCACCCGACGAATTCCGACCGGCGATAACCTTGGATGTAGAGCAGCGCCGTCAGGTCGCCGTGGTCGATGCGGATGCGGGCTTGCGCCGCAACCGTCGGCTTGGCGTGCAGCGCGACGCCGGAGCCCGCTAGCCGGATCATGTCGAGATCGTTGGCGCCGTCGCCGACCGCCATCGCGTCTTCGGGGCTGAGCCCCAATCGCGTCGCGGTCGCGACCAGCGTCTCCGCCTTTGCCTGCCGGCCGAGGATCGGCTCGGCGACCTTGCCGGTGAGCTTGCCGTTCTCTTCCAGGAGCTGGTTGGCGACGTTCTCGTCGAAGCCGAGCCTTGCGGCGATCGGCTGGGTAAAGGCGGTGAAGCCGCCGGAGACGAGTGCGGTGTAAGCGCCGTTCCTTTTCATCGTGGCGATCAACTCGCGACCGCCGGCGGCGAGCGTGATCCGTCGATCGAGCACCTGCGAAATCACCGCGACGGGCAGGCCCTTCAGCAAAAGCACGCGCTCGCGCAGCGCCGGCTCGAAGGCGATCTCGCCGTTCATCGCGCGCCGGGTGATGGCGGCGATGTGGTCCTTCATGCCGATCTCGTCGGCCAGTTCATCGATGCATTCCTGATCGATCATGGTGGAGTCCATGTCGGCGATCAGCATTTTCTTGCGCCGCCCGGCCGCGGGCTGGACGACGACATCGACCGGCGATGCGGCAAGCGCTTCCCGCAGGCGTATCTCGACGATTGCCGGATCGGCGCCGTCGGGCAGCGCGAATTCGCAAGCCGCCTGCTCCGCCAGCCAGTCGATGGCGCTTGCGCCCGCGGCCTCGGCCGCCATAGTGCCGAGCGCCGGCGTCAGTTGGCCCGGCCTGGAAATGAGCGTCGCGATGAAGGCCATGGAGAGGAATGCGTTGATCGGAAAGGCGATCCTGATAGCCGGGCCGACCGCGAGCGGCAAGTCCGCGATGGCGCTGGAAATGGCCGTGCGGCGCGGGGGCGTCATCGTCAACGCCGATTCCATGCAGGTCTATTCGGTGCTGCGGGTGCTGACCGCCCGGCCGAGCGAAGGGGAATTGGCGAAAGCGCCGCATTTCCTCTACGGGCATGTCGATCCGAGTGAGAACTATTCGACCGGGCGCTGGCTGCGCGACGTGCGCCAACTGGCAGAGACCGGCGCATTTCGCGAGCGCATCCCGATCTTCGTCGGCGGCACGGGCCTCTATTTCCGCGCCCTGCTCGGCGGGCTTTCGCCGATGCCGGCAATACCGGCTGAGATCTCGGAGCGCTGGCGCCGGGCGCTGGCGGAGGAGGGACCGCAAGCGCTGCATCGCGTGCTTCGGGGGCAGGACCCGCAAGCGGCGCTGAGGCTGGAACCGGCGGACGGCCAGCGCATCGTGCGCGCGCTCGAAGTGCTGGAAGCTTCCGGGCGGTCGATCCTCGCTTGGCAGGCGGAAGCGTCCGAAGCGCTGGTCGATCCGGCCGGTGCGGAAATGATCCTGCTCGAACCTGACCGGAAGCTTCTCGTCGAGCGCATCGAGCGCCGCTTCGACCGGATGATCGAGGAAGGCGCGAAGGCGGAGGTCGAAAAGCTACTGGCGCTCGGTCTCGATCCGTCCCTTCCCGCCATGAAGGCGATAGGCGTGCGCGAAATCGCCGCAGCGCTCGATGGCCGCTTGTCGGTAGGAGAGGCGATTGAACGCACCAAGGCGGCGACACGGCAATACGCCAAGCGCCAGGCGACCTGGTTCCGCCACCAGATGGGCTCCGAATGGCGGCGCCTCCGGGGTTAGCCCGGCCGTTCACATCCGGGCGTGCCCGCGCTCTGCCGCTTTCAGCTTCTGGTTGTGCGAATTAACCTGGTGTAAGGCGCTCCGTGTCATAAGTGGTTCCAGGCATCGGCGTGGGAAAGAAATGCGCTTCCACAAATCGGAAACCGCGTTCTTCGTGTTCGTTGTCCTGGTGCTCGTCGCCGGGGGGCTGATCCTGCATGCCTATAGCGTGCTGCGCACCGGGTCCGACAGCTTCTACGTGGCGGAAAGCGCCGCCCGCATCGCCTATTTGAGCAGGATTCTCTTCGCGACCGGCGTTTTGCTTTCGACGGCGCTCTTCTTCGGCATGTTCTTCATCTATCCGCTGATCCGCATCCAGGTGCGGGAAGAGGGGAAGCTGCGCGCCATGACGGCATCGCTCAGCGCGCGGTCCGAGACGCTGGAGCACGCCGCCCTCACCGACGGTCTCACCGGCACCCAGAACCGGCGCTATTTCGACGATGCGCTGCGCGAATATCTCCAGGAGTTCCGCCGCATCGGCAAGCCGGTCGGCCTGATGATCCTCGATCTCGACCACTTCAAGCAGGTGAACGACAATCACGGCCACGATGTCGGCGACCAGGTGCTGCGCGAGGTCGCTTCCTGCCTCAAGGACATGACGCGCTACCACGACGTCGTCGCCCGGCTCGGCGGCGAGGAATTCGCTGTGGTCGCGCCGAACATGACCGAGGATCAGCTGATGAAGTTCGCCGAGCGCATCCGCAAGGCGATCTCGAATCTCACCGTGGTGAGCGGCAACGTCCGGCTTAAGGTCACATCGAGCGTCGGCATAGCCGTCTGGAACGGCAAGGAAGCGGCCGACGAATTCTATCGGCGCGCCGACAAGATGCTCTACGAGGCGAAGCGGCTCGGCCGCAACCGGGTCTGCGCGTAGCTCCTTCCGGCGCCGCAAGCATCACAAGCTCCCTGCACTCGTCCATTCGGAAAACCTCGCGAAACGGCATCCGACAGCCTCCCTGATTCGCTGTCGAAAGTGTCCACGATGTCTCCGAACCCCCGTCCACCATGTCTCCGGCCTGAACAACGGGGGAGTGGGCCCCACGGGTCCGGCCTTCGGCCGGCCCGAGGACAGGCTCCGGGCCGGAGGGGGTAAGTCAACGCAGATGGGGGAACGGAACTGTCGCTGCTTGATTTTCAGCCGACTACGACCGGTTCGGCCGCCGCCAGACCGCGCCGCCGGGCGGCGGGCCGTAATTGAAGTCGGACGGCTCTTTCTGGACTGTGAAGGCGGGCTTCCGGTAGCCGGCGTCGCCGGCCTGGACCTGTTGCGGCGCAAGTTCGCCTTCCACGACGGCTATCTGGCGTTGCTCCGAGACATTGCGCAGCTTGCTGACGATCGCGGAGAGATCGACCTCGGCCTCGGACGACATGTCGTCGGGCGCGGCTTCTTCCTTGTGCGTCCCAGGTATCTGCGCGGGATCCAGGCGCTGGAACTTCATGCGCATGGTGGTGGCGACGCCCTCACCGAAGGCGATTGCCTCGCGCTGCCCCATCGAGGAGAGGAAGGATAGCGCCGACTGCGACGAATCCGCGATAGCCGAGCGGATGATCTCCTGGTCGTGCTCGTTGGCGAGCCGCATGGCGAACACGGTCGAACATTGCGAAAGGATGGTCGGATCGAGTTCGCCGGGCCGCTGCGTCACGATACCGAGATAGCAGCCGTATTTGCGCCCTTCCTTGGCGATACGCGACAGCGCATGGCGCGTCGGCGCGAAGCCGAGCTTCGGGTCGGCGGGCATGTAGCGGTGTGCTTCCTCGCACAGCACCAGCAGCTTCAGCTTGCCGTCGCTCCACAAGGTCAGGTCGAAGGCGAGCCGCGCCAGCACCGAGCAGACGGCGTTCACCACCTCGGACGGCATGCCGGCCATCTCGAAGCAGGTTACCGGACGACCCTCCAGCGGCACGCGGAAGATGCGGCCGATCGTGGTGTGGATCGTGTCCTCGATCAGGTGCGAGCTGAACATGAAGCGGTAGCGCGGGTCGTTGATCGCCGCTTCCAGCCGCGTGCGCAGGGCGCGGTAGAACGGGCGCTCCTGTTTGCTGTCCAGAAGGCCCATCCTTTCGTCGATCAGGCGGAGCAGGTCGGTGATGCGATACGGAACCGGCGTGTCGGAGGTGATGGAGGAATCGCCGCCGCGGCGCACCGAGATCTGTGCGCCGCCGCTGCGATAGCTGAGCTTGGCCACCGGGATGATGTCGCGCAGGAGGTCGACTTCCTCCGGCACGGCCTCGCGTCCGCGGTAGAGCACCTCGACCAGTTCCTCCAGCCGGAAAAGCCAGAAGGGAAGATCGAGCGTGGAGGTGTCGATCTTGATCGCCTCCTCGCCGAAGCACCGGGCGAATTCGTTGTGCGGATCCATGATGAGGACGCGCAAATCGGGCCGGGTCTCGATGGCCTTGTGCAGCAGAAGCGAGACGGCCGTCGACTTGCCGACGCCGGTGGTTCCCACGACGGCAAAGTGGCGGTCGAGCGTCGAATTGATCGATATGCGGGCCTTGATCGATTCGTCCTGCGAGAGGTTTCCGATCGTCACCGAATCCTTGCCCGAGACGTCGTAGACCGCATGCAGGTCGAGCGCGCGGATGCGGTGCGCCATGGCGCCGATATGGGGATATATGGTCACGCCGCGATCGAATTTCGCCTTGCCCGCGGCGGGGGCGTCGCGCACTTCGCCGATCAGCTCGACGCTCACTTCGATGCGGTTGTGGCCGCTTTCGTTCCAGTTGCGGTCCGACTTGTCGATGGCATAGACGAGACCGACCGTGCGCACCTCGCCGAGATTGATGGAAATGAGCTTTCCGACTGTCCAGAGCGCCGTGATCGTGCCGTCCTCGGCGTCGGCATAGGCGGCCAGAACCGCGCGCGAACCGTCGCACTGGATGACGCGCCCGAGAATGCGCTTGTCGTTCTGCAGGGGATCCCGCCGCTCCTGGCTGGTAGATTCACCGCCGACGATCTTCTGCTCCACGAACATGCCCCTTTACCCCTCGACACGGCTTGGAGGACGGAATTTAGTTGATCCAAGTTAAGGGGAGGTGCGGCCGGATGGTTGAACGAGGGTTAAGCGGCGGCGGGCGTTTTTAGCTTTTGTTCCGCCCCGTCGTTCGTTATAGTGGACGTATGTCCAGTTTGGTTGACGAAGCCGGTCAGGCGCTGGCGCGAAGGATAAAGCAGGAGCGGGAGGCGCGCGGCTGGTCGCTCGCCGACCTCGCCGGGCGCTCCGGCCTTTCCAAGGCGATGCTGAGCAACATCGAGCGTGCGGCGGCGAGTCCGACCGCCGGCACGCTGGTGCGCATTGCCTCGGCCTACGGGATGACGCTGTCGGGCCTGATCGCCCGGGCGGAGCAGGCGGGCGGGCAGGTGCTGCGCGCCGCCGATCAGCCGACATGGCGCGACCCGGCGACGGGCTATGTCCGCCGCCATGTGTCGCCGCAGTCGGACGTGCCGGTGGATCTCGTGCACGTCACGCTGCCGGCGGGCGAGTCGGTGGCCTTTCCTGCCTCCTCCTATACCTTCGTTCGCCATTACGTCTGGGTTCTGGAGGGAAGGCTCGACTTCATCGAGGGAGAGACAAGGCACCGATTGCAGAAAGGCGACTGCCTCAAGCTCGGCGCGCCGGCGGACTGCACCTATCATGCGCCGGGTCCGGGCGATGCCGTCTATCTCGTGGTCGTGATGCGCCAATGAGAAGGATCGGCGACAATGGCGGTCCCCCGATCGACGACTATGAGGGGCCGCCTTGGGGCGACGGCGACGCGTTCGTGTTTCTCGCCTGGCGCGCCGCGCGCAAGGAGGCGTTCACGCGCGGCGGTCCTGCGATCATGCTTCTCAGGCAGGAGAGGGCGGAGAAGCTGGGGCTCACCTACGACGAATATACGCTGGAGATTTTGGAGCGCGGCCGGTTCCTGCAGGCGGAGGACACGGAGCGCATCGCCGAAATCCGCAAGAGGCGCCGGCGCAGGAAAGGACGTTGAGGGGTGGCGCGTCGGTCGGAGGGACTGCTACGGCCTTTCTTCCGTTGCGCCCTTCTCGAGAGCCGTGACAGTTCACGAGCGCATGGGGGTTTGCATGCTATACGGAAATCCCGTATAGTCATGCTACATGACGCAAGAGAGGTTCGACCCCGCCAAGGATGCTGCCAACCGTGAGAAGCACAACTTGCCATTGGGTTTTGGCGATCGGATTTTCGAGGACGACAACCACCTGATTATTCCTTCTATCCGTGAGATCGACGGCGAGGAACGATTCAAGGTGGTCGGGCTCGTAGAAGAGAAACTGTTCACCGGTGTCTTTGCGTGGCGAAATGACTTGCCCCGCTTCATCTCGGTGAGAAGGAGCAACAAAGGTGAAGAGAAAGCGTATAGCGCTGCCTGCTGACCCGGCCGACGCTGAAGATTTCGACGTGACGGTTGAAGCGCTGGACCGCGGCCAGCGCGCCCGCCTGATCCGCAGGACAAGAACGGGGCTGGGGCTGTCGCAGGCCGAGTTCGCCAGCCGCTTCCGGGTTCCGGTCGGTACGCTGCGCGATTGGGAGCAGGCGCGGGCGACCGCGCCGGATTTCGCCATCGCCTATGTGCGGGTGATCGGCCGACATCCGGACATCGTGGCAAAGGCCGTGGCATAGTGACGGGCAAAAGCAGCCTTGCCCCAATTTAAACTCCCCGTTGACATCGGCAGTCGCCGGCCCTTATGGTTCGCGCCCATGAACAAGACTCTCATTCTCGTAGGCGAGCGCATGGGCAAGGCGGTGTAACCGCCGGGCGACAGCCACTCATGCGCTTACACAGGCTCCCTCGGGGGCCTTTTTTATTGCCCGCAACAGGACTAAACGCAGAAAGCCGTGAGGAATTCACGGAGATACGGGACCGATCCAATGAACAAAGAGCATACCGAAACCGGCCGGCGCGAGATGACGGGCGCGGAGATGGTGGTGCAGGCGCTGCGGGACAACGGCGTCAGGCACCTCTTCGGCTATCCGGGCGGAGCGGTCCTGCCGATCTATGACGAGCTTTTCCAGCAGGACGACGTGCAGCACATACTGGTGCGCCACGAGCAGGGCGCCGGCCACGCGGCCGAGGGTTACGCGCGCTCGACCGGCAAGGCTGGCGTCATGCTGGTCACCTCCGGTCCGGGCGCGACCAATGCGGTGACGCCCCTGCAGGACGCGCTCATGGATTCCATCCCGATCGTCTGCATCACCGGCCAGGTGCCGACTTCGCTCATCGGCTCGGACGCCTTCCAGGAATGCGACACGGTCGGCATTACCCGTCCCTGCACCAAGCACAACTGGCTGGTGAAGGACGTGAACGAGCTCGCCGGCGTCATCCACGAGGCATTCATCGTCGCCACGACGGGGCGTCCCGGGCCCGTCGTCGTCGACGTGCCGAAGGACGTGCAGTTCGCCAAGGGCATCTATACGCCGCCGCAGACGGCGCCTCGCGTCTCCTACCACCCGAAGGTCGACGGCGACATGGAGGCGATCCGGGCCGCCGTGGCGCTGATGGCCGGGGCCAAGCGGCCGGTGATCTATTCTGGCGGCGGCGTCATCAATTCAGGCGCGGAGGCGAGCCATCTCCTGCGCGAGCTGGTCGATCTCACCGGCTTTCCGATCACCTCGACCCTGATGGGGCTCGGCGCCTATCCGGCGTCGGGAAAGAACTGGCTCGGCATGCTCGGCATGCACGGCTCCTACGAAGCCAACATGGCCATGCACGATTGCGATGTGATGCTGTGCATTGGCGCGCGTTTCGACGACCGCATCACCGGCCGCATCGACGCCTTCTCGCCGAATTCGCGCAAGATCCACATCGATATCGATCCCTCCTCGATCAACAAGAACGTGCGTGTCGACGTGCCGATTATCGGCGACGTCGCCCGCGTGCTGGAGGATATGGTCCGGCTCTGGCGGGCCACCGCAAAGGCCGACAAGAAGGCGCTCTATCCTTGGTGGGAGCAGATCGCGCGCTGGCGGGCGCGCGACAGCTTCGCCTACACGCCCAACCCGGAAGTGGTCATGCCGCAATTCGCCATAGAGCGGCTCTATGAGGCGACGAAGGAC
>JBQCFH010000115.1:0-3485 GCA_051959385.1 Rhizobiaceae bacterium
GACGTGCGCCGGCTCCGCCTCTCCTCGATCGATTCCATCGAGGCGGACGAGGAACTGGTCGAGGCGATCGCCGGCGAGAAGCGGCTGATGCCGCATCTGCACCTGTCGCTGCAATCGGGCGACGACATGATCCTCAAGCGCATGAAGCGCCGTCACGGCCGCGACGATTCCATCCGCTTCTGCGCCGAGATGCGCCGGCTGCGCCCCGACATCGTCTTCGGCGCCGACATCATCGCCGGTTTCCCGACCGAGACCGAGGCGATGTTCGAGAACTCGCTGGCGATCGTCGAGGAGTGCGGCCTCACCCATCTCCACGTCTTCCCCTTCTCGCCGCGCCAGGGCACGCCGGCGGCGCGCATGCCGCAGGTGGCGCGTTCCGTCGTAAAGGAGCGCGCCGCGCGCCTGCGCGAGGCCGGCGACCGCGCCTATCGCGCGCATCTCGATCGGCTGACCGGCACCCGGCAGGCGATCCTGATCGAGCGCGACGGCATCGGCCGCACCGAAGGTTTTACGCTGGCCGCGATCGAGGCGGGCACGCCGGCTGAGATCGTGGAGGGCGTGATTGCCGGCCACGACGGCACGCGTCTCGTCGCGCACGTGCCCGCGGCCGAGGCTGCCTAGCGGAAGGCGAAATGGCGTTAGGGTTCATCAAAAAGGTCTTTTCCTTCGGCAAGAAGGAGGTCGAGGAGCGTCCCGCCGAGGATGCGCCGCTGCCGCCGCTCAACCTCGACGCGCTGGAAGGGTTCAGGGGCGCGGCGCCCGAGCCACGGGAGCAAACGCCGCCGCCGGAGGCGATGGTCGAACTCGGCCCGGCGCAGCCGCGCCAAATTCCCGAGACGCCTGAGACGCCGGAGCGCCCCTCCATCGAGGAAGAGCCTCCGACACATCCCGCGCCGGGGCCGGATCGGCCTGCGCCGGAGCCTGAGCCGACGCGGCCTGAGCCCGGTCCTGAAATTCCCGCACCGGCGGAGCCGCAGCCATCGCCGGAGCCTGCGCCTTCACCGGAAATTCCGACGCCTGCGGAACCGGAGCCGGCGAGGCCTTCGGAGACGCCTGCGCCGGAGCAGCCGCCCGAGGTTCCGGCTCCGATTGAGCCTCCGGACGAGCCGGAGGCTGCCGGCCGCGAACCAATTTCCGGCGGAGCCGCCCCTCATCCGCCTGCCGGCACCTTCTCCCCGCAAGCGGGGAGAAGGGCGACTGGCCGCGACGCCGAAGCCCCCCTCTCCCCGTCCTTTCGGGGAGAGGGTAAGGGTGAGGGGCAGATCACCGGGCCTGATCGAAGGAACGAGGCAAAGATCCAGGCCGCAGCGCCAGCCGCGCCCGCCGGCCGCGTCACCGTGGCGAAGAAGGTCGAGCAGAGAGCCGAGCCGGAACTGGCGCCAGCTCCCGCTGCCGCGCCGCGCCAGTCCTGGTTCCAGCGCATGCGCGCCGGCCTGTCGCGCTCCTCGCGCGAACTCACCGGCAACATCGCCGGAATCTTCACCCGGCGGAAGCTCGATGAGGACACGCTGCAGGATCTGGAGGACGTGCTGATCCGCGCCGACCTCGGCGTCGAGACCGCGATTCGTGTCACCGACGCGCTGGCGTCCGGCCGCTACGGCCGCGACATCTCCGATGCCGAAGTGCGCGGCGTCATGGCGTCTGAGATGGAGAAGGTGCTGGCGCCCGTGGCGCTGCCGCTGGAGCTCGACCTTTCCCACAAGCCGCATGTGATCCTTGTCGTCGGCGTCAACGGCACCGGCAAGACGACGACCATCGGCAAGCTCGCCGCCAAGCTGACGGCGGGCGGTCTGTCGGTGATGCTGGCGGCGGGCGACACATTCCGCGCCGCGGCGATCGAGCAGTTGAAAATCTGGGGCGAGCGTACCCGCTCGCCGGTCGTCGCGTCCAAGCTGGGCGCCGATGCGGCGGGCCTCGCCTACGACGCCTTCGAGAAGGCGAAGGAAGCGGGCAGCGACGTGCTCATCATCGACACGGCCGGCCGGCTGCAGAACAAGGCCGAATTGATGGCGGAACTGGAAAAGATCGTCCGCGTGCTCGGCAAGCTCGATCCGGAAGCGCCGCACACGGTGCTGCAGACCGTCGACGCCACGACCGGACAGAACGCGCTCAACCAGGTCGAGATCTTCAAGAACGTCGCCGGCGTCAACGGGCTGGTGCTGACCAAGCTCGACGGTACGGCGCGCGGCGGCATCCTCGTCGCCATTGCCGCCAGGCACAAGCTGCCGGTCTATTTCATCGGGGTGGGCGAGCAGGTAGACGATCTCGAGCCATTCTCGGCGAAGGAATTTGCCCAGGCGATCGCGGGCGTGGCATGACTGGCGGAACCGCACTTGCCGGGCCATCGTGCTCGCCTTCGCCACAATCATTGGTTACGGGCAGACGCAAAACCTAATTGTACGGCTTCAGGTACGGCACATATGGCTGAACCCATCATCGAACGCGTGCCCGGCGATCCGCGGCAGAAGAAGATCCATCCGGGCCTGAAATTCGCCCTGGAGATGGGACCGCTCATCGTCTTCTTCCTCGTCACCTACAAGGGCGATTGGCTGACGGGCCTGTTTCCGGTGCTGGGCGACATCGGCAAGCCGATCTTCATCGCCACGGCCGTCTTCATGGTGACGAGCGTGATCGCGCTTGCCATTTCCTGGGTCCTCACGCGGACGCTGGCGCTGATGCCGCTCGTCTCCGGCATCGTCGTGCTGTTCTTCGGCACGCTGACGCTCTGGCTGCACGACGACACCTTCATCAAGATGAAGCCGACGCTGGTCTATGCGCTCTTCGGCGGCCTGCTGCTCGGCGGCCTCGCCTTCGGCAAACCTCTGCTCGGCTATGTCTTCGACCAGGCCTTCGAGCTCGACACCGAGGGCTGGCGCAAGCTCACCTTCCGCTGGGGCCTGTTCTTCCTCGGCTGCGCGGTGCTGAACGAGATCGTCTGGCGCAGCCTCGGCCACATCTATCCGCCGGAGCTTGCCGACAAATACTGGGCCGCATTCAAACTCTTCGGCTTCACCGCGCTGACCTTCCTGTTCATGCTGACCCAGCTGCCGCTGATCGCTCGGCACTCGCCGGAGGAAAAGGAAGGGGAATAGCGCCGGGCGCAGCCTGTTTCCCGGAGGGAATAGCAACGCCGTGTTGGAGAGGCAGGACGGTTCAGAAGTCGATCGCCCTGCCCTTTATCTCCCAATCGCCGTAGCGCGCGGGGTCCTTGCCGCCGCGCCCGCCGCGCTCGGGCGGATTTTCCGCCTCTTTCGCCAGATATTCCTTGCGCCGCGCCTCGGCTTCGGCCAGCGCCCGCAGCGCCGCGGGCGACAATTTCTTTTCGCTCCGGGAACTGTCCGCTACGGCTTCCCGGTTCCGATCTTCCGCGTCTGTCATTTCGCGCTTGTCCGTCATTGAAACCAACACGGCAATTTCCCATCATATAGGCGGTCAATCCGGCGCGATCGAGCCCTTTCAGGCTCCGCAGCGCCGCCTCGTGGAGC
>JBQCFH010000116.1:0-2591 GCA_051959385.1 Rhizobiaceae bacterium
CTGAACGGGCTCGGCCCG
The DNA here is from genome assembly GCA_051959385.1 of Rhizobiaceae bacterium. Classification (GTDB taxonomy): domain Bacteria; phylum Pseudomonadota; class Alphaproteobacteria; order Rhizobiales; family Rhizobiaceae; genus Mesorhizobium_L. Next base: position 19 of record JBQCFH010000116.1, read on the forward strand.
GGCGCCGACGTGTCCGTCGGCGACAAGGTCAAGATCGTCACCGACGAATAGACGCCTACGCCGCCGTCCAGCCTCCGTCGACGGAGATCGTCGTGCCGGTGACCTGGGCGGCCGCATCCGAGCAGAGGTAGAGCACGGCCCCGGCGATCTGCTCGACGGTCGCGAACTGCTTCGACGGCTGCTTTTCAAGGATGATGTCGCGCACCACCGCCTCGCGGTCCATGCCGGGATGTTCCTTCGCGCGGTCGTCGATCTGCACCTCGACCAGCGGCGTCAGCACGAAGCCGGGACAGACGGCGTTGGCGGTGATGCCGCTGCCCGCCATTTCGAGCGCGACCGTCTTGGTCAGCCCGACGACCCCATGTTTCGCCGCCACATAGGCCGATTTGTTGGGCGAGGCGCGCAGTCCGTGCGCCGAGGCGATGTTGACGATCCGGCCCCAACCCGCCCTTTTCATGAGCGGCACGGCCGCGGCGGTCGTATGGAACGCCGAGGACAGGTTGATCGCGATGATCGCGTCCCACTTGTCGGTCGGGAAGGTCTCGACGGGCGAGACGTACTGGATGCCGGCATTGTTGACGAGGATGTCGACCGAGCCGAACTTTTCGGCAGCCTTGGCGACCAGGTCCCGGCATTCCGCCGGCTTCGACATGTCCGCCTTGACGTAGACGCAATCGACCGTGTGCTTCTTCGCGAGATCCGCCGCCAGGGAGTGATCGGCTTCGCTGTCGGTGAAGGAGTTGACCACGACGTTGCAGCCGCTGGCCGCCAGCGCCTCGGCGGTCGCCAGCCCGATCCCGGAGTTCGAGCCGGTGACGATGGCGGTCTTACTCGAGCCCATGGCGCAATCCTTCCGTGGCGGCTATTTTGCATTGCAGCACGGACGGAATAGGCCGGCCGCGAAGCCCGCGTCAACATGGAGATGCGCGACGCTCGGGATGGCAGCCACTCTACGTTGCGAAGGAACTCATGTTTTATTCCATGATCGTGCTTCAATTGATGCGCCACCCGATCAGAGTTGACAGCAAGCCCGCTCTGCGCCACCTCAATCGTGCCGGTGCATCCTGAACGATGCCGGACTGGGCCATCTGGAACCCGAAATGACAGCCTATCTCTCCTCCCCCCTCGCGCGCCGCAAGTCGGTGTCCGTCAATATCGGCGGCGTTGCGGTTGGCGGCGACGCGCCGGTCGTCGTGCAATCGATGACCAACACCGACACGGCGGATGTCGATGCCACCGTCGCGCAGGTGGCGGCGCTCAATCGCGCCGGCTCGGAACTGGTGCGGATAACCGTCGACCGGCCGGAAAGCGCCGACGCCGTGCCGCGCATCCGCGACAGGCTGGCGAGGCTCGGCATCAACGTGCCGCTGATCGGCGACTTCCACTATATCGGCCACAAGCTTCTCGCGGATTATCCGGCCTGTGCCGAGGCGCTCGCCAAATACCGCATCAATCCGGGCAATGTCGGCTTCCGCGAAAAGCGCGACCGCCAGTTCGCCGAAATCATCGAGATGGCGATCCGCCACGAGAAGCCGGTGAGGATCGGCGTCAACTGGGGCTCGCTCGACCAGGAACTCCTGACCCGGCTGATGGACGAGAACCAGAAGAAGGGCTCGCCGCTGACCGCGCAGGAAGTCACCCGCGAGGCGATCGTCCAGTCCGCCCTATTGTCGGCGGAGCTCGCCGAGGAGATCGGGCTGCCGCGCGACCGGATCATCCTCTCGGCCAAGGTCAGTCAGGTGCAGGACCTGATCGCCGTCTATACGGAGCTTGCGAAGCGCTCTGACCATGCGCTTCATCTTGGCCTCACCGAGGCCGGCATGGGCTCCAAGGGCATCGTCGCCTCTTCCGCCGCCATGGGCATTCTTCTGCAGCAGGGGATCGGCGACACGATCCGCATATCCTTGACGCCGGAGCCCGGCGGCGACCGCACGCGCGAGGTCCAGGTCGCGCAGGAACTCCTCCAGACCATGGGCTTCCGCCAGTTCGTGCCGGTCGTGGCCGCCTGCCCGGGCTGCGGGCGCACGACTTCCACTGTCTTCCAGGAACTGGCGCAGAAGATCGAGGAGGATTTGCGCGTCAACATGCCCCTCTGGCGCCAGCGCTACCCCGGCGTCGAGGACCTCAAGGTCGCCGTCATGGGCTGCATCGTCAATGGCCCGGGCGAATCCAAACATGCCGATATCGGCATCTCGCTTCCCGGCACCGGCGAAACGCCGAGCGCGCCCGTCTTCATCGATGGCCGCAAGGCCGCGACCTTGCGCGGCCCCGGCATCGCCGAGGAGTTCCAGAAAATGGTCGCCGATTACGTCGAACGGCGGTTCGGATATGGCCGAACCGAGGCGGCGGAGTAGGTTCCGCAACGGCATCATCATTGCCGCCGGCGTTTTGGTCGCGCTGGCCCCACCGGACTCGGCTCGGGCCGGGGCCGAAGCGGCACGGAAAGCGGACAATGGCATCGACCGCATCTGCGCGCTGATCGCGACGCAGGCGGACGTCCACGCCCTCCCCCGCGACTTCCTGGCGCGCCTCATCTGGAAGGAAAGCCGCTTCGACGCCAATGCGGTGAGCCC
>JBQCFH010000117.1:0-6705 GCA_051959385.1 Rhizobiaceae bacterium
AGCTTGGTGTCGCGCGCCATGACCTCGAACTCCTCGATGTGGATCGAGGTGAAGACGTCGTCGGCGACGATACGCTCCGAGAGCAGGATGGAGTCCTCGTAGTTGTAGCCGTTCCACGGCATGAACGCGACGAGCACGTTGCGGCCGAGCGCCAGATCGCCGAGATCGGTCGACGGACCGTCGGCGATGATGGCGCCCTTGTTCACGCGGTCGCCCACCCTGACCAGCGGACGCTGGTTGATGCAGGTGTTCTGGTTCGACCGCTGGAACTTCTGCAGCCGGTAGATGTCGACGCCGGACTTGCCCGGCTCGATATCCTCGGTGGCGCGGATGACGATACGCGTCGCGTCCACCTGGTCCACCACGCCGCCGCGGCGGGCGCCGATGGCGGCGCCGGAATCGCGCGCGACGACCGGCTCCATGCCGGTGCCGACGAACGGCGCCTCGGCGCGCACCAGCGGCACGGCCTGACGCTGCATGTTCGAGCCCATCAGCGCGCGGTTGGCGTCATCGTTCTCCAGGAATGGGATCAGCGCCGCCGCGACGGACACCATCTGCTTCGGCGACACGTCCATGAGGTCGACGTTCTCGCGCGGGGCCATCATCACCTCGCCGGCATGGCGGCAGATGACGAACTCCTCGGCGAAGCGGCCCTCCTTGTCGAGCTCGGCATTGGCCTGCGCAACGTAGTGCTTGGCCTCCTCCATCGCCGACAGATAGACGACGTCGTTGGAGACCTTGCCGTCGATGATCCGGCGGTACGGGCTCTCGATGAAGCCGTATTTGTTGACACGAGCAAACGTCGCCAAGCTGTTGATAAGGCCGATATTCGGGCCTTCCGGCGTCTCGATCGGGCAGATGCGGCCGTAATGCGTGACGTGGACGTCGCGCACCTCGAAACCGGCGCGCTCGCGGGTCAGGCCGCCCGGTCCGAGGGCCGAGAGACGACGCTTGTGCGTGATCTCGGAGAGCGGGTTGGTCTGATCCATGAACTGCGAGAGCTGCGAGGAGCCGAAGAACTCGCGCACGGCGGCGGCCGCCGGCTTGGCGTTGATCAGGTCCTGCGGCATGACCGTGTCGATCTCGATCGAGGACATGCGCTCCTTGAGGGCGCGCTCCATCCTGAGCAGGCCGACGCGATACTGGTTCTCCATGAGCTCGCCGACCGAGCGGACGCGGCGGTTGCCGAGATTGTCGATGTCGTCGATCTCGCCCTTGCCGTCGCGCAGTTCGACCAGCGTCTTGACCACGGCAAGGATGTCCTCCTTGCGCAACACGCGCACGGTATCCGGGCAGTCGAGTTCCAGACGCATGTTCATCTTGACGCGGCCGACAGCCGACAGGTCGTAGCGCTCGCTGTCGAAGAACAGCGAGTTGAACATCGCCTCGGCCGTCTCGAGTGTCGGCGGCTCGCCGGGACGCATCACCCGGTAGATGTCGAACAACGCCTCCTGCCGGCTTTCATTCTTGTCGGCGGCGAGCGTGTTGCGGATATAGGCGCCGACATTGACGTGGTCGATGTCGAGGATGTCGATCTCGTCGGCGCCGGAGGCCAGGAGGTCGACAAGATTGCCCTTGCGCTCGCCGGACTTTGCGTCCGTCGTCATTTCGAGCTCGTCGCCGGCCTCGAGATAGATCTCGCCGGTCTCCGGATTGACGATGTCCTCGGCGATGTAGGAGCCGATCAGATCCTCGTCGGTCGCCTTGATCGCCTTCAGCCCCTTCTCGGCGAGCTGGCGCGCCTGGCGCGCGGTGATCTTCTTGCCCGCCTCTACGACAACCTCGCCCGTGTCCGCGTCGACGAGGTCGCCGACGGCCTTGAGGCCGCGGAAACGCTCGACGTTGAAGGGAATCCGCCAATGGTCGCCGTCACGCTCGTAGGTGATCTTGTCGTAGAAGGTCGACAGGATCTCCTCGCCGTCCATGCCGAGCGCCATCAGGAGGCTGGTCACCGGGATCTTGCGGCGGCGGTCGATGCGCGCGTGCACGATGTCCTTGGAATCGAATTCGATGTCGAGCCAGGAGCCGCGATAGGGAATGACGCGCGCCGCGAACAGGAGCTTGCCCGACGAATGCGACTTGCCCTTGTCGTGGTCGAAGAAGACGCCCGGCGAGCGGTGCATCTGCGAGACGATCACGCGCTCGGTGCCGTTGATGATGAAGGTGCCGTTCGACGTCATGAGCGGCATGTCGCCCATGTAGACGTCCTGCTCCTTGATGTCCTTGATGGACTTGGCCTGCGTATCCTCGTCAATGTCGAACACGATGAGGCGCAGCGTCACCTTGAGCGGCGCCGCATAGGTCAGGTCGCGCTGGCGGCACTCGTCGACGTCGAACTTCGGCGCCTCGAACTCGTACTTGACGAATTCGAGCATCGACGAGCCCGAAAAATCGGAAATCGGGAAGACGGACTTGAAAACCGCCTGCAGACCTTCGTTCGGACGGCCGCCCTCGGGCTCCTCGACCATGAGGAACTGATCGTAGGAGGCTTTCTGAACCTCGATCAGGTTCGGCATCTCCGCGACTTCGGGAATCTTGCCGAAAAACTTGCGCACGCGCCTGCGGCCATTAAACGTCTGAGTCTGGGCCATCGTCGCTCCTTCTTGCTGCCAATCCTGGCTGCCTTGCCTTGCACCTGAACCGGTCCCGCACGCCCGATTGGCCGGCGGGGCCGTAAAAAACGGAGAAAACCCGTTTCCCGGAGGCCGCATGCGGCCCACGGGAAAAGGGTTCCTACTCCCGATCGCGGGGCCGGCGGACATAAATGCCCGCCGGCCGGACGATGCGATCGACTACTTCAACTCGACCTTGGCGCCGGCTCCTTCGAGCTGCGCCTTGATCTTCTCCGCGTCGGCCTTGGCCACGCCTTCCTTGACGGGCTTCGGCGCACCCTCGACCAGGTCCTTGGCTTCCTTCAGGCCAAGGCCGGTGATGGCGCGGACTTCCTTGATCACGTTGATCTTCTGGGCGCCGGCCTCGGCGAGAATGACGTCGAATTCCGTCTTCTCTTCGGCCGGAGCGGCGGCAGCGCCGCCAGCCGCACCGCCGGCAGCGGCGACCGCAACCGGAGCGGCGGCCGAAACGCCCCACTTCTCTTCGAGCATTTTCGACAGCTCGGCCGCCTCGAGGACGGTCAGCTTCGAGAGGTCGTCAACGATCTTTGCGAGATCAGTCATTTCCATATTCCTTTACGAGGTTCGAACGTGTTTCGATGACAGCGAGGAACGGCCTCATGCCGCCTCGTCCTTCCGGGCATAGGCGCCAAACACGCGGGCGAGCTGGCCCGCCGGTGCGTTGACGATCTGCGCGATCCGGGTAGCCGGCGTGGAGATCATGCCGACAATCCTGGCCCTGAGCTCGTCGAGCGAAGGCAAGGCCGCAAGCGCCTTGACCCCCTCCGCGTCGAGCGCGGTCGACCCCATGGCTCCGCCGAGAATGACGAGATTGTCGTTCGTCTTGGCGAAGTCGGAAGCGACCTTCGGCGCCGTGACCGGATCGTCCGAATAGGCAATCAGCGTCTGTCCCTTGAACAGCGCCTGCATGCCCTCGGATTCCGTGCCCTGAAGAGCGATGATGGCGAGACGGTTCTTCGCGACTTTGACGGTGCCGCCCGCGGCGCGCATTTTCGACCTCAGGTCGTTCATTTGCGCAACGGTCAGACCGGCATAGTGGGCCACGACCACTGAACCCGTGCTCTTGAACACTTCGTTCAGGCCCGTGACGAATTCGCGCTTTTCCGCTCTATCCACTGCCTATCTCCAGTTGACAGCCACCCCTTGCGGGCCGGCTGCCGGTTGCCTTTTGCCGGCGGGCAATCCAGAGGATCGACCCGAACGGCGTTCGAGGATCCTGCCCCCCTTTCGCCATGCCGATCCGAAGCCGGAGCGGCAGGTGAGGCAAAAGGCAAACACGGTTCGAACCTACTCCGGACGACCGGCTCCGACCGGGACGTCCTTCGATTGGTTCTGACCCGTCTCATGCAGGCTCTTGTCGAATTAAGGCGAGCCACCCGCAATCTCGGACAGGATTTCCGGAAGCCTTGCGGGCCTCCGGATCCGGACCCTCTCGCGAGGGGCCGGAATTCTTGAAACGCGGACCAGCCGAAGCCGGTCCGCGGCAAATCAGGACGCCGCCGTCAGGCTTGCCACGTCGATCTTGAGGCCCGGGCCCATCGTCGAGGTCATCGAGACCTTCTTGACGTAGTTGCCCTTGGCGCCGGCGGGCTTCGCCTTGATCACGGCGTCCGCGAAGGCGCGCGCGTTCTCGGCGATCGCCTTGACATCGAAGGAGGCCTTGCCGACGCCGCCATGCACGATGCCGGCCTTCTCGACGCGGAACTCGACCGCGCCGCCCTTGGAGGCCTTCACCGCCGCGGCGATGTCCGTCGTCACCGTGCCGACCTTCGGGTTCGGCATCATGCCGCGCGGACCGAGCACCTTGCCGAGCCGGCCAACGAGCGGCATCATGTCAGGCGTTGCGATGCAGCGGTCGAAATCGATCTCGCCGCCCTGCACCTTGGCCACCAGGTCTTCCGCCCCGACGATGTCGGCGCCCGCGGCCTTCGCCTCTTCGGCCTTCGCATCTTTCGCGAACACCGCGACGCGAACGTTGCGGCCGGTGCCGTTCGGCAGGTTGACGACGCCGCGCACCATCTGGTCGGCATGGCGCGGATCGACGCCGAGGTTCATCGCGATCTCGATCGTCTCGTCGAACTTGGCGGTCGCCCGCTCCTTCAGGAGCTTCACGGCCTCGTCGAGCGGGTAGCTCTTGTTGCGGTCGATGCCCTCACGGCTCTTGGCAACGCGCTTTGCAATCTTCGCCATCGGATCAGCCCACCACTTCCAGGCCCATGGAGCGGGCGGAGCCCTCGACCATGCGCATCGCGGCCTCGACGTCGTTGGCGTTGAGGTCCTTCATCTTCGCTTCCGCAATCTCGCGCACTTTCGAGCGATCGATCGAACCGGCGCTCACCTTGCCGGGCTCCTTGGAGCCGGACTTGAGCTTCGCCGCCTTCTTCAGGAAGTAGCTCACCGGCGGGGTCTTCATCGTGAAGGTGAACGACTTGTCCTGGTAATAGGTGATGACCACCGGGATCGGCGAACCCTTCTCCATCTCCTGGCTCTGCGCGTTGAACGCCTTGCAGAATTCCATGATGTTGATGCCGCGCTGACCAAGCGCCGGGCCGATCGGGGGCGACGGCGTCGCCGATCCCGCCGGGACCTGGAGCTTGAGCTGGCCTGCAACTTTCTTAGCCATATCTCTCTGCCTCTTTCATTCTGCCGCGCTCCGGTATCCGGAATGCGCGGCGGTTGCAGTCGGTGGTCCGGATCGGACGGCCGGCCAGGCCGCCTTTCCTCCCACCATTCGGCCGGGCCATGCCCGCCATCCGCGCGCCGCCAAGGCGGCCCGCGACTTGCCGATCAGGTCTTCTCGACCTGACCGAATTCCAGATCGACCGGCACCGCGCGGCCAAAGATCGAGACCTCGACCTTGAGGCGCGAACGCTCCTCGTCCACTTCCTGCACGGAGCCGTTGAACGAGGCGAACGGGCCGTCGGAGACCCGCACCTGCTCGCCGATCTCGAAGGTGATCGAAGGCTTCGGCCGCTCCACACCCTCCTGCACCTGGTGCAGGATGCGCTCGGCTTCCGCATCCGTGATCGGAACGGGCTTGGAATCACCAAGGAATCCCGTCACTTTCGGCGTGTTCTTGATCAGGCTGAACACCGCATCCGTCAGGTTGGCCCGGACCAGCACGTAGCCCGGAAAGAACTTGCGCTCGGCGTCGACCTTGCGGCCGCGGCGGACTTCCACGACCTTCTCGGTCGGCACGACGATCTGCTCGATCTGTCCGCCAAGGCCCTTCTGCTTGGCCTTGTTCTCGATGTCTTCGGCGACCTTCTTCTCAAAATTCGAGTAGGCGTGGACGATGTACCACCGCGCAGTCATTTCAGATTCTCTCCGTAATCGCCGGTTTTATCGCCCGAGACCGAGAATAAACTCGACCCCCAGACTCATGATCTGATCGGCGGCGAAGAAGAAGATCGCGGCAAGAAATGCCATCGCGATCACCATCAGCGTTGAAATCAGCGTCTCCCGCCGGGTCGGCCACGTTACCTTGCCGCCTTCCGCCCGCACCTGCTGGAGAAAGGTGAAGGGATTCGTCGTTTTTGACGCCATATGCTGCTCTTGCCGCTCTTAACTGCGCGCCCGGCGCACCGGACCGCCTCGCCCAAAGCCGGGAGCCCGGCCCCTGCTCGACCGTGACTGCCGCCGAAATCGCCTATGCGCGATCCGCAACCGAATCGGTCGTATTTTTCCATGCAATACAGGCGCGTCAAGCCGCCTTCCCGGCTCCACGCACCTTGCTTGGCTCGTTACATAGAGCCTGCAGCCATCCGGCGCAAGCCCCTTTCACCGCAAAAACCTCGCCTGGCGAATGGCAGGGGCAGAGGGGCTCGAACCCCCGACCTGCGGTTTTGGAGACCGCCGCTCTACCAACTGAGCTATACCCCTATCGCCGAAGCGAAGACCGGATAATCCGTTTGCCTTCGCTTGGCAAGAAAGATGACAGAGAACAGACGACCGATGACAGGGGGCTGTGCGCCCGTCTTTCTGCCTCTGTCCTCTGTCTCCTGTCCTCCAACTATTCCTTGATCGAGACGACGACGCCGGCGCCGACGGTGCGGCCGCCCTCGCGGATGGC
>JBQCFH010000118.1:0-12500 GCA_051959385.1 Rhizobiaceae bacterium
GGCAGCGATGCACTCCGTCTACGACTGCGCCGCAGCCATTCATGCGGAGGCGGGCTAGATGCGCTTTCTCTTCTACACCCATTCGCTGGTCTCCGACTGGAATCACGGCAACGCCCATTTCCTTCGCGGCGTCATGCGCGAACTCGTGGCGCGGGGGCATCAGGCCTTGGCGCTTGAACCGGCGGATGGCTGGAGCCGGGCCAATCTTGTCGCCGAGAAGGGGCCGGCCGCTGTCTCCCGCTTCGACAACGACTTTCCGGAACTGAGGTCCGTTTCCTACGGGGCCTCCTTCGACCACGAGGCGGCGCTGTCGAATGCGGATGTCGTCATCGTCCACGAATGGACGGACCCGCTTCTCGTCGCGCGCATCGGCCGCGCCCGGCGCCGATCGACGAAGTTCACGCTTCTGTTCCACGACACCCATCATCGGGCCGTATCCGAACAGAAGGCGATCTCGTCGCTTCCGCTCGGAGATTTCGATGCCGTTCTCGTCTTCGGCGAGGCATTGCGCCGGCTCTATCTTCGCGCGGGCTGGGGGAGGGATGTCCACACCTGGCACGAAGCCGCCGACGTGCGGCTGTTCCGGCCGCATCCCGACGCCGTCAAAACAGGCGACCTGGTATGGATCGGCAATTGGGGCGACGGCGAGCGCAGCGAGGAGATCCTGGAATATTTCGTGCGGCCGGTGGAGGAGCTTGGCCTTTTCGCCGTCGTGCACGGTGTGCGCTACCCGGAGGAAGCGCTGGCGACGCTTCGGCGGGCGGGCGTCGAGTACCGCGGCTGGATCGGGAACGCCGACGTGCCGAGGGTTTTCGCCGCCCATCGTGCGACCGTGCACATTCCGCGCCGTCCTTATGTGGAACAACTGCCCGGCATACCGACGATCCGCATGTTCGAGGCGCTCGCCTGCGGCATCCCGCTGGTCTCCGCCTACTGGGACGATTGCGAAGGGCTGTTCAGGCCCGGAACCGATTTCCTCGTCGCCCGCGATGGCGCGCAGATGAAGGAGCATTTGCGCTCCGTGCTTGCCGACCGCGATCTCGCCAACGAGCTGGTCCGGAACGGCCTCGCGACCATCCGCTCCCGTCACACCTGCGCCCACCGCGTCGATCAGTTGCTCGACATCCTCGCGGCATCCGGATCGGCGCATGTCACCGATCGTCTGGCCCAGAAGGAGGCAGCCCAATGAAGATCGCTTTCTACGGTTCGAGCCTGCTTTCGTCCTACTGGAACGGCGCGGCGACCTACTATCGCGGGCTCCTGCGGGCGCTGGCGCGGCGGGGCTACGACATCACCTTCTACGAGCCCGACGTCTACGACCGGGGCGATCATCGGGACATGGAAGCGCCGGACTGGTGCAACGTGGTGGTCTATGAGGCCAATCCGCAAGCGCTCCTGGAAGTGGCGCGCCGGGCCGCCGAGGCGGATATCGTCGTCAAGGCCAGCGGCGTCGGCTACGAGGACGAGGCCCTGATCCTCGAGGTACTGCGCCATGCCCGACCCGGCGCACTGACCGTCTTCTGGGACGTCGATGCGCCGGCGACGCTCGCGCAATTGCGCAACGAACCGGACCACCCGCTGCATCGGGCTCTGAGGAAAACCGATCTGGTGCTCACCTATGGCGGCGGCGATCCGGTCGTCTATGCCTACCGGGCGATCGGCGTGCCGCATTGCATTCCCGTCTACAATGCGCTCGACCCGGAGACGCACCATCCGGTGGCCCCGCAGGAGCGTTTCCAGGCCGATCTGGCGTTTCTCGGCAATCGTCTGCCCGACCGCGAACGCCGGGTCGAGGAGTTCTTCCTCGAGCCTGCTTCGCGATTGAGCGAAAAGACCTTCCTGCTCGGCGGGGCGGGATGGGGCGACAAGCCGATGTCCTCGAACGTGCGCTGGCTCGGCCATGTCGGCACCGGCGACCACAATGCGTTCAACGCCAGCCCTTCGGCTGTCCTCAACATCAGCCGCGAGAGCATGGCGCTCAACGGCTTCTCTCCGGCCACCCGCGTCTTCGAGGCCGCGGGAGCGGGCGCCTGCCTGATCACGGACGCCTGGGAAGGGATCGAAATGTTCCTGAAACCCGACGAAGAAGTGCTCGTCGCGCGGGACGGACAAGATGTCTCCGCGCATGTGGCCGAGCTCGATCCTTCGCGCGCCCGCGCCATCGGCCAGGCGGCGCTTCGTCGAGTGCTGGGGGAACATACCTATTCCCATCGGGCCCGCCAGACCGACGAGATCTTTCGTCGCTTCGGCCAGAAAGAAGCCGTGGAGACGGCGGCATGAGCGAGCGGACCCTCGATATCGTTTTCATCGGGCTGACCATCTCGTCCTCCTGGGGCAACGGTCACGCCACCACTTTCCGTTCGCTGCTGCGCGGGCTCGCGGGCCTCGGCCATCGCGTGGCGTTCCTGGAGCGGGACGTGAGTTGGTATGCCGACAACCGCGACCTCGTCGATCCGGATTTCTGCGAACTGCGCTACTACACCTCCGTCGACGAGCTCAAAGCCGAACACGGCAGCCGGCTGCGCTCGGCGGACGTGGTGGTGATCGGCTCGTACGTTCCGGAGGGAGAAGCGGTCATCGACGCGGTCTCTTCGCTCCGCGCGGGGCAGTTCTGCTTTTATGACATCGACACGCCCGTCACGCTCGTGCGCCTGGAGGAAGGCGCCTGCGAATATCTGGCGCGCAGGCAGATCGGTCTGTTCGACCTCTATTTTTCCTTCTCCGGCGGGCCGACGCTCGAGCGGTTGGAGGAGAAGTTCGGCGCGCGCCGCGCCGCGCCGCTCTATTGCTCCGTCGACATGGCCGCCTATGCGCCGACCGGCGAATTGCCGTCATGGGAGATCGGCTATCTCGGTACATATAGCCCCGACCGGCAGCCGATCCTCGAGAAGCTACTTTTCGAGGTCGCCAGGCGGCTGCCGAACCGCAGATTTGTCGTTGCCGGCGCTCAATATCCGGACGATCTGGCGTGGCCGGACAATGTGGAGCGGATCGCCCATCTGCCGCCGGCGGCGCACGCCTCCTTCTATAGCCGGCAGCGCTATACGCTGAACGTCACCCGGCGGGACATGGTTTCGGCCGGCTGGTCGCCCAGCGTCCGCCTATTCGAGGCTGCCGCCTGCGCCACGCCGATCATCAGCGACCGCTGGCAGGGACTGGAACATTTCTTCCGCCCCGGCGAATCCATCCATGTCGCCGACAGCACCTCCGACGTGCTCGAAATCGTGACCGACTCATCCGAACGCGACCGCAAGGCGATTTCGTCCGCCGCGAAGCGGATCGTCGCCCGATCGCACACGGGCACGGCTCGCGCCCGCGATTTCCTTGCGAGCCTTGCGTCCTCGAATTTCACCCAAAGAACGCCAAGCCGTGCAGCTTAGGAGAACCGCACATGCTACAATCCAAAATCGGACGGACTGTACTTGTCGCCGGAGGCGCGGGCTTCCTTGGCTCGCACCTTTGCGAGGCGCTTCTGGCTTCCGGCAGCCGGGTGATTTGCGTCGACAATTTTCTCACCGGCACGACGGCGAATATCGAAGCTTTTTACGACAATCCCTGCTTTCGGCTGATCGAGCGGGACATCTGCACACCGCTCGTTCCCGACGAGAGGATCGATCGCATCTACAATCTCGCCTGCGCCGCCTCGCCGCCCCGCTACCAGGCCGATCCCGTCCATACGATGCGCACCTGCGTCGTCGGCACGCTGAACCTGCTGGAGCTCGCCGAACGGTGCGGCGCCCGCTTCCTCCAGGCATCCACAAGCGAGGTCTATGGCGATCCGGAGGAGCATCCCCAGAACGAGCGCTACAGGGGCCATGTCAACTGCACCGGCCCGAGGGCGTGCTATGACGAGGGCAAGCGCGCCGCCGAGACGCTGTGCTTCGATTTCCTGCGGGCCGGACGCGTCAATGTCAGGGTGACGCGGATATTCAACACCTATGGGCCGAAGATGCACCCGCGCGACGGAAGGATCATCTCCAACCTGATCGTTCAGGCGATCGCCGGCGAGCCTCTCACGCTTTACGGGGACGGCTCCCAATCGCGCTCCTTCTGCTTCGTCTCGGACCTCGTCGAGGGCCTCATTCGGCTGATGGAAGTGCAGCGGAACCCGGCAGCGCCGGTCAATCTCGGCAATCCGTCGGAATTCACCATCCGCCAGCTCGCCGATCTCGTTCTCGAGATGACAGAATCGAAGTCCCGCCTGCGCTATCTCCCTTTGCCGGCCGACGATCCGAAACGGCGGCGGCCCGACATACGACGCGCGATCGAGTTGCTGCGCTGGAAGCCGGAAGTTCCGCTCCGACGGGGGCTCGAGGCCACCATCGACTATTTCGAGCAACTGAGCCGCCGGAATTCGCCGCTGCATCTGAAGGAGCTTCGCTCCGAGGCGGCCTCGTCTCGCGTGGCCCGCTAGAGGTCGAGGACAAGCGTGGCGGGGCGGTGCGGCGCTGATCCTGGCGCCGCAGGCGCCGGGCGGAAAGGAACATTCCTCCCGGCACGCGGTTCGGTTGAAACAGCCGGGTGAGAGGTCATGGCACGCAAGAAAATCCGCATCGGGGTCATCTGGGTCGGGAACTGCGCGTCCTCTTTGATCCAGGGCATTCATTTCTATCGCGATGTCCAGGCGAACGAGCCGGTGCCGGGGCTCATGCATGCCGAGCTGGGCGGCTACCGGCCTGAAGACATCGAAGTGGTAAGCGCCTTCGACATCGCCGCCGCCAAGGTAGGGCGCGACGTGGCCGAGGCGGTGTTCGCGGCGCCGAACAATACTTTCCGGTTCGCCGATGTGCCCGCGACCGGCGTCAAGGTCCGCCGCGGTCCGACCCTCGACGGTCTCGGCAAATATCTTCGCGGCTCCGTCGAAGAGGCGGACGTTCCCCAAGCCGATGTTGCGGCCGTGCTCCGCGAGACGGGAACGGAGATATTGGTCTCCTATCTCCCCGTCGGCTCCGACAAGGCGACAGCCTGGTATGCCGAGCAGGCGCTGGCCGCCGGCTGCGCCTTCATCAATTGCATTCCTTCCTTCATCGCCTCCAGGCGGGAATGGCGGGAACGGTTCGAGGCGCGTGGCCTGCCGCTGGTCGGCGACGACATAAAAAGCCAGGTGGGGGCGACGATCGTGCATCGCCTGCTCGCCAATCTTTTCCGCGAGCGGGGCGTGCGGCTCGACCGTACCTACCAGCTCAACTTCGGCGGCAATACGGACTTCCTCAACATGCTCGAACGCGAGCGTCTGGAATCGAATAAGATTTCCAACACGCAGTCGGTGATGAGCCAGCTCGACGTTCCGCTCGAAGCCGAGAACGTGCATGTCGGCCCGAGCGATCACGTGCCATGGCTGTCGGATCGCAAATGGGCCTATATCCGGCTGGAAGGCACCACCTTCGGGGGCGTTCCGCTCAATGCGGAGCTCAAGCTCGAAGTCTGGGATTCCCCGAATTCGGCCGGCGTCGTCATCGACGCGATCCGTTGCGCCAGGCTGGCGCTGGACCGCGGCATAGGCGGCGCGCTGATCGGGCCTTCGAGCTATTTCATGAAATCGCCGCCGCAGCAGTTCACCGACGCGGAAGCCCGCCGCCGCACGCTGGAGTTCATCGCCGGCGACGACATGGTGCTGGACGCGGCAGAGTAGGTCGCGACCTGATGACGACCACGTTCTACCTGGTCCGCCATGCGGCGCACGACGATGTCGGATATTTTCTCACAGGACGGACGGAAGGCGTCTTCCTGGGGCCGGCCGGGCGCGCCCAGGCGTCGCGGCTCGGCGAACGGATGCGCAGGGAGGAGTTCCGCGCCATCCTCTGCAGCCCGCGCGAGCGTACGCGGGAGACCGCCACCGCCATCTCGGTCTGCAGCGAAGTCGGTCCGGTGCAGGTCGATCCCGATCTGGACGAAATCGACTTCGGCGCATGGTCGGGCAAGTCGTTCGACGAACTCGACCAGGATCCGGCGTGGCGGAGATGGAACGCGAAACGGGCGGTCGCGGCGACTCCGGGCGGCGAGACGATGGAGCAGGTGCGCAAGCGCATCTGCCACTGCATGGACGTTCTGGCGCAAAGCCACCGCGGAGAGGCGGTAGTGCTCGTCACCCATGCGGACGTGATCAAGAGTGCGGTGTGCCACGTGCTTGGCCTTCCGGCCGATTGCTGTTTCCGGTTCGAGATCGACCCCGCCTCGGTAACGGTCATCGCGGCCGGAGACTGGGGCGCAAAACTGATCCGCTTGAATGAAGGTGCGTGAGATGGATGGAAGGCAGCTGCAAACGCGGGACTATCCAGATTCCCTGGAAACAAGGGCCGAGGAAAGCGAGGCGAGCCGGGATCGCGACCAGACAGCCCGGCGCATCCGCGAACTGGGCCCGTGGTTTCACAATATCGAGCTGGAGGGGATCAAGACCGCGCCCGATCACTTCCTGGGGGACTATCCCGCCGTGAAATGGCGCAAGTTCGCGGGCGCCATCCCTGCCGATCTCTCGGGCAAGAGCGTGCTCGACATCGGCTGCAACGCCGGCTTCTATTCGATCGAGATGAAGCGCCGCGGAGCCAGGCGTGTCCTCGGCATCGACACGGACGACACCTATCTGGCGCAGGCGCGCTTCGCCGCGGAGAAGACCGGCTGCGCCATCGATTTCCAAAGGCTGTCGGTCTACGAGGTGGGCGATCTGAAAGAGCGCTTCGATGTCGTGCTCTTCCTGGGCGTGCTTTACCATTTGCGTCATCCGCTGCTCGCGCTCGATCTGCTGCGCGAGCATGTCGTCAACGAAAAGCTGATCTTCCAGTCGATGCAGCGCGGCAGCCCGGACGTGGCGGAAATCGAGCAGAACTACGATTTCTGGCGCGAGGACGTTTTCGACGCGCCTGAGTTTCCCAAGCTGCATTTTGTCGAACACAGCTACGCGGATGATCCGACGAACTGGTGGATACCCAATCGCGCATGCGTCGAGGCGATGCTTCGCAGCGCAGGCTTCGAGATCACCGCGCATCCAGAGGCGGAGGTCTATATCTGCGGACTAGCGGGACGGCCCGTCGAAGGCGCTCCCCGACTGGCGACGGGGGTGCCCCATGATTGAAGCCGCGATGATCTGGAACGAGCCGAACAACAAGTCGCATTGGGACCCTGAGGTCGATCCGGACTGGTCCCGCTTCGCCGAAATGGCGAGCCTTGCGGGCGACGCGATCGCCGCGGCGAATCCGACCGTGACGCGAGTGCTTGGCGGGATGTCGCCGATCGATCCCGATTTCGTCGCGCTGATGACCGGCTATGGCGTGCTCGACCATGTCGACGCCGTGGCGGTGCACGGCTTCCCGCTCGATTGGAACCTCTGGCAAATCCATCAATGGCCCCAGAAGATTGCCGAAATCAGCGCCGTGACGGATCTGCCAATCTGGGTCAGCGAAGTGGGCGTCTCGACTTTCGGTGCGGAAGAGGTCCAGGTGTGGGGATTGAGGCGCACCGCCGAGCTCCTGCTCGGCGCCGTCCCGCGCGTGCAGTGGTACAGCCTATACGACCTGCCCCAGGCATGGGGCGCCACCACGCGGCACCGGGAAGCGGAAGGATCGTCCTACTACCGGCATTTCTACATGGGCCTGCTGCGCGAGGATGGCTCGCCCAAGCCGGCACTCGAGGAATTCGCGCGCTACGCGCCCGAGATGGGATTGGTGCAATGGTTCCATTTCGAGGATCCGCGGCTGAACGAAGCCGTGAAATGGATGAGAAGGCTCGGCGTGACCCAGCTGCGCACCGGCATTTCCTGGGCGGACAGCTTCCGGCCGAACGCGATCGCGTGGTTCGACCGGCAGATGGAGGCGCTGAAGGAATTCGACGTCACGCTGACCTTCTGCTTCACGCCGGAACACCGGGGCTTCATGCCGCATCATACCAGCGCGCCGCTGGTCCCCGACGAGTTTGCACGTTTCTGCGGAGACATGATCCGGCGATATGCTCCTGCCGTGCCGATGAGGGTTGCCGAAAAGGTCGGTTCCACGGCGGCCTGACAGGGTCGGACTGGCGGGCGGGCCAGGGTTCGGACGGTTGGCGGACGGCAAACATGCAGCAAGCGCCGGAGCGGCCAGCGATCCGGCGGCTGGAACATTTGCCCTTCGATCCGGTTGGACCTGCGATAGACAGGAGGTTCCGATGAGCGACGCACGCAGCACCACGAACCATGACGAAATCCGTCGCTGGATCGAGGAAAGAGGAGGGCGCCCGGCCCGCGTGAAGACTTCCGGCGACGGCGGAATACTCCGCGTCGACTTCCAGGAGCCGGAGCAATCGCTTTCGGAAATCTCCTGGGAGGAGTTCTTCGAGATATTCGACGAGAACGATCTGGCGTTCCTGCACCAGGACAAGACCTCCGACGGCAAGATGAGCCGCTTCAACAAGTTCATCGCGAAGGACAGCGGGGCGGCGGCCTAGCACCCCTTCATCATCGCCAGTCGGCGCCGTTTGCGGATAGCCGGCGCCCTGCAATCAAACACAAGAGTTAAAGACGATGACGTTGCTGGATCTGCCGAGGTCGGCTCCGGTCGCCGCTGCGACGATGCGGGCCGCCGTACTCTCCGCCCCGCGCACCATTTCGGTCATGGACGCGCCGGTCCCCCGGCCCGGGCGCGGGCAAATCCGCGTGCGCCTGGAAGGCTGCGGCGTCTGCGCCTCCAATGTCGTGCCATGGGAAGGGCCCGAATGGATGTCGTTCCCGACGCCCCCGGGCGGCCTGGGTCACGAAGGGTGGGGTATCGTGGACGAGATCGGGCCGGGCGTCGACGGTCTGGTCGTCGGCGACCGCGTGGCGATGCTTTTTATCAACAGCTATGCCGAATTCGACGTCGGGGACGCAGAGGCGGCGGTGAAGCTGCCTGCGAGCCTCGACGGCCGCCCCTTTCCGGGCGAACCGCTCGGCTGCGCCATGAACATCCTGCGCCGGGCTGAAATCGCTCCCGGTCAAACGATCGCCATTATCGGCATCGGCTTTCTGGGGCTGCTCCTGACGCGGCTCGCCGCCGACGCCGGCGCGCAAGTGATCGCCCTGTCGCGGCGTCGATCCTCGCTCGCACGCGCCAGCGACCAGGGCGCGGCGGAGGCCGTGGTCATGGACGATCACGCCGCGGCGGTCGGCCGGGTCATGGAGATAACCGGCGGGAGGGGTTGCGAGCGCGTGATCGAGGCGGCGGGCAAACAGTGGCCGCTCGACCTTGCGGGCGAGATCGTGGGCGAGGGCGGCCGCCTCGTCGTCGCCGGTTATCACCAGGACGGCCCGCGGCAGGTCAACATGCAGCAGTGGAACTGGAAGGGGATCGACGTGATCAACGCCCATGAGCGCGACAGGAATGTCTGCATCCGTGGCGTCAAAGACGCGGTTGCGGCGGTCGAGGAGGGAAGGCTCGATCCCGATGCGCTCTACACCCACCGCTTTCCGCTTGCGGAGCTCGGCGCGGCGTTGCAGGCGACGCGCGATCACCCGGAGGGCTTCGTCAAGGCGCTGGTGATGTTCTGATGGACGCTCAAGCTGTCGCACAGGCCCCTACGTCTGTACCAAGGCTCGGATTTCTCGGTGTGGGATGGATCGGTCGCAACCGAATGGAAGCCGTGCTCGCGTCCGGCTTCGGACAAGCCTCCGCGATCTGCGATCCGTCCGCCGAGATGACCGCCGCGGCGCAAAGCCTTGCACCCGGTGCCGTGACCGCGGACACGCTCGAAGGCCTGCTCCAGACCGGGCCGGACGGGATCGTTATCGCCACGCCGAGCGCGCAGCACGCGGAGCAGTCGATCCAGGCGCTGGAAGCCGGCGTGGCCGTGTTCTGCCAGAAGCCGCTCGGCCGCAATGCCGAGGAAGTGGCCGCCGTCGTCGAGGCGGCGCGGCGGAACGATCTGCTCCTGGGCGTGGATCTCTCCTATCGCCATACGCGCGCCATGCGGACCATCCGCGACCGCCTGAAAGCAGGCGCGATCGGAAAGGTCTATGCGGCGGACCTTACGTTTCACAACGCCTACGGACCGGACAAGCGGTGGTTCTACGATGCGCGCCTTTCCGGCGGCGGCTGCGTCATGGACCTCGGCGTCCATTTGGTGGACCTGCTGTTATGGGCGCTCGATTTCCCGGCGGTGGAAACGGTCTCTGCCGATCTTTACGCCGGAGGGCAGAAAATGACCGCTGCGGGCGGCCCGGTCGAGGATTTCGCCGTTGCAACCATAGGGCTTGATAGCGGCGTTACGGCAAGGTTCGCCTGCTCCTGGCGGCTTCATGCGGGGCAGGATGCGGTGATCTCCGCCACCTTTTACGGTACGGAAGGGGCGTTGAGGTTCTCGAATGTCGGCGGCTCGTTCTATGATTTCACGGCCGAGCAACTGACGGGGACCAAACGCGAACTCCTCGTGGAGCCGCCGGACGGCTGGGGCGGCCGTGCCGCCGTAAGCTGGGCGGAGCGGCTGGCGACCGACAAGAGCTACAATCCCGGCGTGGCACGCCTGGTCGCCGTCGCCGAGACGCTCGATCGGATTTATGGCCGTTGAGATCAGGACCGGGGCAGCCTTCGTCGCCGTCTATTTGTCCGGACGATGGAGAGCGTCCTCGTGATCCGTGTCGCCTTTGCTTCCCACCTGGGGATCCGGCCTGACCGGCCCGCGCGAATCCTCCGACCCTTCACGCTCAACCTTCTGGACGGCTTTTTCCCAAGCTTCCTGCTCGGACATGGATGAACTTTGCTCGTAACGCTGTGCCAGCTTCTTGATGCGCGCTTCTCGATCCATGGAACGACTCCTTCGCGGGGTCGAACCGCACCGCGCGGAATTGGTTCCGGGAAAGCCCTTCCGCATTGCCGGGCGTGGCCAAGGGAAAGAAGACCGGCAGAGGCCGGGCGATGCCGTCAATGAAGCAGCGTGTGGCCCCAGCGGCGGCGCGTGTCTTCCAACAGCTCGCTCAACCAGGCTTCGACCGTGACATCCTTTGCACGCGAGCCCACCCGTTCGATTGCGCGCTCGAGCATCATTTCGACCAGACGGTCGGCCGCGCTTGCGTCGCCAAGCATAAGGCGTGCCGAAAGCCGCAGCCTCGGCAGCAGCGAAAGGACGTCCTCCGAACCGGCATTGCCGGTTTCGGTGCGTTTGTCCTGCGGGGGAAACAGCGCCTCCAGAACCGCATTGAAGCTGACAGGCTTTGAAAAGTAACCCGCATGGCGGAAGCGCGAGGGTATCGCGATGTCGCTGTAGCCGGTGAAGAAAACGAACGGGATGCCGAGGCTTGCCAGTTTGTCGGCGACGGGAAAGACCTTTTCGCCGTTGAGGTCGATGTCGAGAACCGCCGCGTCGGCTCGTCCGATCTCGGACTCGGCAGCGTCTATGCTCGGCGCCGGCCCCAATACGATCGCGCCCATCTCCTTGAAATAACGGGCGAGGTCGGCGGCCAGACGATACTCGTCCTCGACTATCAATACCCGACGCCCGTAGAAACTCGGCACCACATCCTCCTCGTTTTATTAGGTGGCGGCGCATGCGCGCTCAGGGCGATGGAGCCGGCTTCTTCGCATGGTTAACCACCCTCGGCGGGTAACGTGCCGAACCTTATCGGGTTCCGCCCGTGTGCCGCTCGGCGACACATTTGTCGTGCCGCCTTCCGGCTGGCTCAGGTTGGGCGAGGCTTGCCGGCTTGCTTCGCCGCGGCCGCGCGCTGCCGGTCGACCCAGTTCATGACAGGCGTTGCCGTGATCCCGTGTACGACGATCGAAATCAGGACGACCAGCGAGGCGACGGCCCAAAGCCGGTCGGCGTCGGCGACATGCGTGCGGCCGGTCGCGTAAAGCAGGTAGTAGATCGTGCCGAGCCCGCGGATTCCGAAAAATGAAATCAACAACGACGCGGGCCGAGGGAGATCGGTGCCCAGGAGGGATATGCGCCCCAGCACCGGGCGGATGACCAGAATCGTGATCAGCGCGACAAGAATTTCCCACCAGCCGATCGGCGCGAGAAGGCCGGCGCGGATCGATGCGCCGAAGATGATGAGGATAGCCACCATGAGGACGCGCTCGACCTGCTCGGAAAACTCTGCGAGCGCGGTATGGAAGTCGTGGCCGCGATCGGTCGCCCGCAACGCGATCGCGGCGATGAAGACGGCAATGAAGCCGTTGCCGTGGACGAGCTCGACCGCGCCGTACGAGATCAGGGTCACGCCCAGCGCGACCAGTCCGTCGCCCGTCTTCGACAGCTTCAGGCGCGGCATCTTGAAGGTCAGCCAGCCGAACAGTCGCCCCGCCGCATAGCCGATTGCGGCGCCGCTCGCGATTTTCCATCCGACGTCGACGGCGAGCCAATAGCCGACGGTCTGAGCCGTCGGGGCATTCGCCAAAGCCAGGGCCAAGAGCACGAAAGGAAAGGCGAACCCATCGTTGAAGCCGGCTTCCGAGGTCAGATTGAAGCGGACCTCGCCGCCTTCCTCCTCGGCCGGCAGCCGGACCTGGACGTCCGCCGCGAGCACCGGATCCGTCGGGGAAAGGGCTGCCGCCAGGAGC
>JBQCFH010000119.1:0-3307 GCA_051959385.1 Rhizobiaceae bacterium
TAGACGATGAATTCGAGGATGACGATGACCGCCGCCGCCTGGATCAGCAGCCGGCCGAGCGAGCTTGCCGAAAGGCCCGCGACACGCCGGCGGGCCGCCGTGCGGTAGCCGGTGACGAAGATGACGATGCCGGCGATCGCGGCCAGCGCATAGGAGACGAGATGCGGCATGACCAGCATCTGGCCGAAATTGACCAGCGGCGATCCGTAAGGGAGGTTGATGGACCCGGAGGAGCCGAGCAAATAGAGCTGCAGCCCGAGCCAGGCGAGCAGCCCGGCGAGCGTCGAGACGAAGCTCGGCATGCCGAAGCGGTTGAAGAGGAACGAATAGAGCGCGCCGATCGCGGCGCCGAGCACCAGCGCGACAATGATGGCAACGGCGACCGGCCAGCCGTTGTTCACCCACATGACCCCGAGCAGCGCCGAGGAGAAGCCGCTCACCGAACCCACCGAGAGGTCGATCTCGCCGACCATCAGGATGCAGACGATGCCGAGCGAGATGACGCCGACCGTCGAGCAGTCGAACAGGAGGTTGACCAGATTGTTCGGCGCCAGGAAGACCGGATTGAGGCTCTGGAAGACCGTGCAGATGATGATAAGCCCGACCACCACCGGCAGCGAGCCGAGGTCGCCCGAGCGCACGCGATCAATGAAGGCGCTGACGGTGCCGCCGATCGTGTCGGCGTGCTTGACGCGTTCGTCGCTGCGGTCGAGCAGCGGCGCGGAACCCTGTCGCATTTCCTCGTTCATGGCCGCGCCTCCGGTGCCTGCTGCGCGCGACGCCGGCTCGCCCGGCGCGACACCGAATTCTCGTCGGCTCCGGTGATGGCGGCGACCAGTTCCTGGTTGGAGGCGTCGGGCCCGAACTCGCCATTGTTGCGGCCGAGCCGCAGCACCATGATGCGATCGGCCACCGCGCGCACGTCTTCCATGTTGTGGCTGATCATGATGACGCCCAGCCCGCGGGCGCGCACGCGCTCGATCAGGTCGAGCACTTCGGCCGTCTGGGCGACGCCGAGCGCCGCGGTCGGCTCGTCGAGCAGGATGAGCTTGGGTTCGGTGAGGAGCGAGCGGGCGATCGCCACGGTCTGGCGCTGGCCGCCGGAGAGCGAGGCGACCGGCTCGCGCACGCTCGGGATGCGGGCCGACAGTTCGTTGAGCAGCGTCCACGCCCGGATTTCCATGGAAACTTCATCGAGCCGGGTCGGGTTGAGTTCGCGGCCGAGAAAGATATTGGCGACCACGTCGAGATTCTCGCACAGCGCCAGGTCCTGGAACACGGTCGCGATGCCAAGGCCGAGCGCCGTCGCCGGGTCGGCGAGGACGACCTCCTTTCCGGCGAAGGTGACCGTTCCGGAGGATGGCTGGTGGACGCCGGCCAAAATCTTGACCAGGGTCGACTTGCCGGCGCCGTTGTCGCCGACCAGCGCCACGACCTCGCCCGCATGCACGTCTAGATCGACGTCCGTCAGGGCGGACACCGCCCCGAAATGCTTCGAAATGCCGCGTAGGCTGAGGACGCGCTCGCCCATCGCGCTGTCCTGGCGGTCACTCTCCGGCATGATGGCTCTCTCCCATCCAGGCTGAAAGGCCCCGGCCGCTCCGGCGGCCGGGGCCTTTCCGGTTACTTTGTTATGCCTAGCTTCTTGCAGCCCTCGGCGTAGCGGCCCGTGCAGAGCTCTTCCGGCGTCTGGATGTGCTTGTCGATGATCTCCGCCTTCAGGTTTTCCTGCGTCACCACCGCCGGCACGAACAGCTTGGAGGGCGTGTCGTAAAGCGTCGTTTCCGCCTTCGGCGTCTTGCCCGACAGGAAATCGATCGCCGCCTCGGCGGCGGCCGCCGCCACGATCTCGCTCGGCTTGGAAATCGTGTTGTACTGGTCGCCGGCGATGATGAGCTGCAGCGCGGCGATGGTCGCGTCGTTGCCCGTCACCGGCGGCACCGGATCGACGCCGGCCGCCTTGAAGGCCGCGATGGCGCCGCCCGCCGTGCCGTCATTGGCGGCCACGACGCCGAGGATCTTCTTGCCGAAGCGCGTGATCTGGCCGCTCGCCCACTGCTGCGCCTTCGGCGGCGCCCATTCCGGCGTGTCGTATTCGGCGAGGATCGGGTAGCCGCTATTGTCGAGCCCCTGATGGATGCCCTTCTTGATCAGCCCGGCGGCCGCGTCCGTCGGCGAGCCATTGATCTCGAGCACGCCTTCGCCTTCCTTGGCCTTCACGCCCGTATCCTTCAGGTGCTTGACCAGCGATTCGGCGATCGCCTTGCCGATGCCCTGGTTGTCGAAGGACACATAGAAGTCGGCCTTGGCCTGCGGGATCGGCCGGTCATAGGCGATGACCTTGATGCCCTGACTCTGCGCCATCTTGACCAGCGAGGTCGCCGCGGTCGAATCGACCGGATCGAGCACGATGACCTTGGCTCCCTGCGAGATGACGGAGTTGAACTGCTGCTGCTGGCGCGCGGCGTCGGCGTCGGCGTTCTGGTAGATCACCTTGCAGCTTTCGCAGAGCTTCTTCATCGCGGCTTGGAAGCCGGGGTAGTCGTGCTGCTCGTAGCGCGTCGAGGCCTGGTCGGGCATGAGGAAGGCGACGGTTGCGTCCTTCACCTCGGCGGAATGGGCGAGCATCGCCGTCGCGCCGAGGAAAGACAGGGCGAGCGCGGCAATGCCCGTAGACTTGAGCGAGAGCTTTTTCATTTTGATTTCTCCCTTCCCGGAATGGGTTACTGGAATAGTGATGTTCGTCGTCGTCAAGACAAGCCTTCTCTTCTCCGGCGGAGAAGGCTCACGGCATCCATGCGGGCCACAGCCGGCGAACCCGCGTCGTTCCTTCGGTGATGATCTCCTCCCTTGCTCCTCCTGTCAGGCGGCGCGCGCCGCGTTGATGTTGTCGGCCAAGAGGCGCCTGAACCGCGAAGGCGGCATGCCCTTCTCGGCCAGGAACTGGCGATTGAAATTGGACAGATTATTGAAGCCGACCTCGAAGCAGATGTCGGTGACCGATGCCTGCTCCTCGCTCATCAGGATCTGGCAGGCGAGATTGATGCGCAGCCGCTTGACGTATTGCACCAGCGACATGCCGGTGTGCCGGCGGAAGGAGCGCGAGAAGGCGCTGCGCGATTGGCCGGCAATCGCCGCAAGATCGGCCTCGCCGAAGGGGCGGGTAAGGTTCTCGCGTATGAAGGCGAGCGCCTTGTTCATGCCGGCCGACATATAGCCGGACGGGTCGGGCAGATATTGCGGGCTCGAAAGCGGCAACGCGCCCTTTGCCCGACTGAGCGTTCCCATGATCATCATGAACAGCTCG
>JBQCFH010000120.1:0-11844 GCA_051959385.1 Rhizobiaceae bacterium
GCCACGCTGACGCCGGCGGCCGGCCCATCGGAAATCGGCAAGATGCCGGCCGTGCTCGACGACCTGAAGAAGCTTGCGGCGCTGAAAGAGCGGATGGACGCCGCGCCGGACGAAAAATTCCGCCTGCCCGGCTTTTCCGCACGGCCGAGGCTGGATGACGCCCTTGCCCGCGCCCGGCAGGCGCTCCTCCGCAACGCCCTTGCGCCGCATCTCGCAGCCCTGCTGGAAAGCCAGCTCGTCGACATGGATACGGATACGGCGACCCTTCAGGCGCTGATCCACCTCGCCGGCGGCTCCGGGCCCGGCAATATGGCCGAACTGCGCGGCTGGCTTGAAAATTCGGCGCGCAACGTGCCGCAGGAACTCCGCGCGAGTTTCATCGAGGACGGGTTGGCGGCCATCGAGGCGGCCGGCGGGATGACCGCCCCAGCGCCCTACATCGATGCCGCCCGCCGCATCGTCGCCTACAAGGAAAGCCTGTCGTGAAGGGGGGAGGCATGATCGGCGCAGCATTCGAGCGCGCCTTTCGGCCGTTCGGGATCGTGACGATCGTGGCGGCGCTCCTGGCGCTGCTCGTCTTCTTCCTCGGCCCGCTGCTCGCGGTCGGCGACATGCGGCCGCTGGCGCCGGCGGCGGTCAGGCTGGCGATCCTGCTGGTTATAGCGCTTGCCTGGGGCATCGCCGGCCTCCTGCTCCGCGGCCGCCGTGACGCGCAAGGCGGAGCAGAGGACACGGAGCGGCGCGAGCGCGATGAAAAGAAGACGGCCGCGCGGCGCGAACAGGCCGCGGCCAACGAGGAATTCGCGCTTTTCGCCGACAGCGCTCGGCGCGCACGGCGCGTGCTTGCCGAAAGCCGCTGGCTGAATCCGTTTGGAGGCGAGCGGCGTTCGCTGCCGCGCTATCTCGTCGTCGGGCCGAAGGAGAGCGGCAAGACGACGCTTCTGAGAAATGCCGGCCTGTCGATCGCCGATGAGGGCGCCGCCCCGGCCGCCGCGCCGCCGCCTGCCGATCTCATGCTTTCCGAGCACGGCGTCTTCATCGAGCTGGCCAGCCCCTATCTGCAGCAGGCGGAGGAGACGCAGAAGGCGGTCTGGCGGCGCATGCTGACCTACATCCGCCACTGGCGTCCGACCCAGCCGCTGTCCGGCATCCTGGTGACGCTCGACGCCGGGGCTCTGGCCGGCGCCCTCCCCGACAAGGCCGAGGCGCTCGGCACGCTTTTGCGCAAGCGCCTCGATGAGATTGCCGAGCGGCTGAGGGCGCGGCCGCCGGTCTATCTCGTCCTTACCAAGCTCGACCTCCTCGTCGGCTTCGAGGAATTCTTCGATTCGCTCAACATGGACGAGCGGGATGCGCGGCTCGGCTTCCAGATATCCACGCCGAATGATGGCGCCGGCTCGGCGGTCGAGCGTTTTTCCGCCGGTTTCGAGGACACGCTCGACCGGCTCTCCGGCCAGCAGCTTCGGCGGCTGCAGGAGGAGACGGACGAAAGGCTCCGCCTCAGGGTGTTCGAATTCCCCGGCCAGTTCGCGCTCCTGAAATCGCGCCTGATGCCGCTGGTCGAGCAGATCAGCGCGCCGAGCCGCTTCGGCGCCGCTCCCCTGCTGCGCGGCGTCTTCTTCGCCAGCGCGTTGCAGACCGGCCTTTCCCGCGACGCATTGCAAGGCGCAATGGCGCCTCTTTTCGCTTTCCGCCCGGATGCGGTCGCGCTCAAGGACCGGCGCGCGGCGCTGCACTCCCGGCCCTTCTTCCTGCGCGGCCTGCAGCAGACGGTGCTTGCGGAAGCGGGCATGGCCGGGTTCTCCCGCAGCGCCGCCGCGGCAAGGCGGGTGGAGGCAATCTCTCTCAATCTGCTTGTCGCCCTGGCGATCGTTGCGTTCGGCGTGGTGTGGTGGCTGAGCTTCAGCAGCGGCAGGGCCTACACGGCGCGCCTGTCGGACGAGATCGGGACGGCGCGCGCCGCGCTGACCGCGATCGACGACAGAGCCAACGCCGCACCCGATTTCGCTCGCGCCGCAACGGCGCTCGACAGCCTGGCGGCGCTCGAAAAGGAGAGGCCGGACTGGGTGACGCTCGGCCTCTATTCGAGCGCGCCGGCGACGGCGGCGGCCCGGAAGACGTACGATCTCGGCCTCAAAAACCTGTTCCTGCCCTATGTCCTCTCCTATGCGCATTCGGCCCTCGATGCGCCGGCGCTCGACGTCGTCAGCCGCTTCCGGCTGTTGAAATATTATCTGATGCTGGGCGGCGTGCGGCCGGTGGACCCGGCCGTCGCAGCCGCCATAGCGCCGGGCTTCGCCGACGCCATGGCGCCTGGCGACGGCGAGCAGGCTGCGCGCATGCGCGCCCATCTCGTCGCGCTCGCTTCGGTCGATCTGAGCAAGCAGAAGCTGGACAAGGCGCTGGTCGACCGCGCCAGGGGACGCATCGGCGAGGCCGGCCTGGCTGAGCTTGGCTACGACATGCTGCAGAGCCGCCCCGACGTCCAGTCGCTGCCCCCATGGCGGCCCGTCGATCATATGGGCACCGAGGGGCCGCAGGCGCTGGCCCGCGTCAGCGGCACAAGCCTCTGGAACGGGATCCCCGGCCTCTACACGCTCGACGGCTACCGCTCGTGGATGATGCCGCATTCGCAGGAGGTCTCGACGCGGATCGCCGACGATCTGTGGGTGATGGGCGAACAGGGATCGAAGCTCGACACGAGGCAGCAGGCCGGCCGCATCCGCGAGGGCATGCTGGAGCTCTACGCCGTCGGCTACAACCGCGAATGGGACAGCCTGCTTGCCGATCTGACCATCGCTCCGACGGCGGATGCCGGCCAGGCCGCCAAGCTGGTTTCGATCCTGACCGCCGCGCCCTCGCCGATCGATGAATTGCTGACGGCAATCGCCGAGCAGACGAACCTGGCGGGCGCCTCCGGCGCCTTGAGCATGGCCGAGAGCGCCTTGGCGAGCCGGGTGCCGCTCTATCCGGCCATGCCGCGCAAGGTGGCGAATGTCGAAAGCCGCGTGACCGAGCACTTCGCCCAGTTCGCCGCGGCGGTCGGTGCCAGCAGGAAGCCAGCGGAGAAGGACAAGCCCGCGGCGCCCGCCGAGGTCGATGTCGTGCTTGCGGCGCTGAAGCCGCTCTACAGCGACCTGAACCTGATCGCTACCGGCGGCGATATACTGAAGCTCGGCAACAAGCCGCAGGACACGCTCGACCAGCTCGATGAAATGACGAGAAAGCTGCCCGACCAGCTGCGGCCCTTCTTCCAGCGCATCGTGTTCCGCATGGCCGCGGTGACGGGCGCCGGCGCGCGGGCGCGGCTCGCCGACATCTGGAGCTCGACGGTCCTGCCGGCGTGCCGTTCGTTGGTCTCCGGCCACTATCCCTTCGATCCGAAGAGCGAGCTCGAAGCCTCGACCAACGACTTTGCCGCCGTTTTCGGACCGAAGGGCGCCATCACCGCGTTCCGCGACGGCTACCTGACGCCTTTCATCGACACCTCGGCAAGCCCGTGGAAATGGCGGAGCGGCAACACGATCGGGCTTGGCCTTGACGATTCGGTTCTATCGCCGTTCGAACGCGCCTCGGAGATTTCCGCCACCTATTTCGACGCCGGCGGCAATCCCGGCGTCACTTTCACGGTGACGCCGATGGGATTGGACGGCGCAGCAAACGCCGCGCAATTCGAGCATAACGGCCAGACCGACATATACGACCACGGACCGGCGGCGATATCGACCGTGGCCTGGCCGGCGCCCGCCAAGGACAGTGAAATCGCCCTGTCGGTGACGCCGGAGATCGCGGGCCAGAAGAACATAATCCTGTGGCAGGGGCCCTGGGCGCTGTTCCGCCTGCTCGATGCCGGCCGTGAGGCCGATGCCGGCAAGAAGGAGCCGGGCGAGGAGACGCTGCGCTTTGCCGTCGGCAGCCGGTGGGTCAAGCTCAAATTCGCCGCCCCCTCCGCCCGCGCGATCATCAAGGGCGATCTCCTGCGCGGTTTCGCATGCCCGCATCTGACCGGGGAAGAACAGGTCACAGGCGCGGTGGAAGAGCGCGGGACGAGACAGCAATGACCGACGACATCCTTGGCCATTACAACCGTGAACTCCTGAACATCCGCCGCGCGGCGGCGCAGTTCGCCGCCGAGAATCCGCGCATCGCGAGCCGCCTGAGGCTCTCCGAGGACGCCATCGAGGACCCGCATGTCGGCCGGCTGATCGAGTCCTTCGCCTTCCTGACGGCGCGCATCCGCCAGCGCCTCGACGACGACTTCACCGAGCTTGCCAACGCCATGCTCGGCGTCCTCTATCCGCATTATGCGCGGCCGTTTCCTTCGATGGCGATCCTGCAGATGGAGCCCGGCGCCGACGGTCCCGAGCCCATTAGCGTGCCGCGCGGCACGCCGGTCGATTCCGAGCAGGTTGGCGGCGAAAGCTGCCGCTTCACGACGGCCTTCGACGTGACCATGCATCCGGTCCGCGTAACGGGCGCGACCCTTGCCGGCCGCCCGCTCCGCGCGCCCGAATTCGAAGCGGCGAGCGATGCCGCGGCATGTCTCAGGCTCACGCTGGAGACTTCGCTTGCCGACGGCGGCTTCGCGGACGTGTCGCCGGCCTCGCTGCGCTTCTTTCTGCGCGGCCAGCCGCAGCTTGTCTATCCGCTCTACGAGATGCTTCTGAACGATGTGGTGGCTATCGCCTTCGCGGCCGGCGCAAACGACCCCGATCCGGTGATCGTCGAGGGTGCCGCGTTCGCGCCCGGCGGTTTCGAAAGCGATGAAGGACTGCTCCCCTATCCAGACACCGCGCACGCCGGCTACCGCCTCCTGACGGAATATTTCGCTTTTCCGGAGAAGTTCCTCTTCGTCGACCTCGCCTTCCCGGAACGCCGGAGGCTACTTGGGAAGGGCCGCACGCTTGACGTCTTCATCTATCTCAGGCGCTCGCGCGCCAATATCGAACGCGCGGTCACGGCCTCGGCCTTCGCGCTCAACTGCACGCCGGTCGTCAATCTCTTCCGGCAGGCGGCCGAGCCGATCTCGCTTGATCAGACCACGACCGAATACGAGGTGGAGCCGGACAGCCGCCGCTCGGGCGCGCTCGAAATCTATTCCGTCGAAAAGGTGGTTGCCTCGGACGGCGACGGCAACGCCCGCGAACTCCTGCCGGTCTACGGAACGCTTCACGCGCGGCGCGGTCATGCGGGACGGGAGAAACGCCCCGCCTGGTGGCTTGCTTCCCGCCGCCGCGGCACGGAGGAGAGGCGTGGCGAGCGCTTGACGCTCTCGATCTTCGATCCCGATTTCACCCCGTCGGCGCCGGCCGACACGGTGCTTTCCGTCGACACGTTCTGCTTCAACGGCAACCTGCCCGAACGTCTGCCTTTCGGCGGCGGGCGCCCGGAGATGCGGCTGGCTGAGCCGGTGGCCGGCGTCGAATCCATGCGCCTGATCACGGCCCCCACGCCCGTCGCGCGGCCGGACTATCGCGAAGGCGCGCGGTGGCGGCTGATCTCGCAACTTTCCCTCAACCATCTGTCGCTCGTCAGCGACGGGGGACTGGATGTCCTCAAGGAAATCCTGCTCCTCTACGACATCCGCGGCTCGGACGAGACCAGGCTCCTCATCGACGGCATTGTCGGGCTTTCCTCGCGGCCGGGCACGGCGCGACTGCGCGTCAAGGGCAACACGGCCTTCTGCCGGGGCATCGACGTGACGGCGAGTTTCGACGAGGCCTATTTCTCCGGCAACGGCATCTATCTGGCCGCCAGCGTGCTGGAGCGTTTCTTCGGCATGTATGCCAGCGTCAATTCCTTCGCCCGCCTGACCGCCCGGATCAAAGGGCAAACCGGAGTTCTGAAGACATGGCCCGCGCGCGGAGGCGACCGGATACTTCTCTGAAATCGGACGTGTTCGAGCGTCCGCAGGCCTACGAACTCTTCCAGGCCATGCGCATCGTCGAACTGATCGCGGCGGAAGAGAACGCCGCATCCGGCCTGCCCGTCCCCGAGACGGCGGGACGCGGTGTCGACTGGAGCCGGGCGACGATGCGGGTGCGCTCAGGCGTGCCGCTCGGCTTCGCGGCCGCCGAAGTGGTCTCGGTGCGCCGGCCGAAGGGAGCGAGCCCGATCGAACTGATCCAGACCGCCTTCGGCCTGACCGGGCCGTCGGGCGCGCTGCCCCATGCCTTCAGCGAACTCGTCCATCTGAGCGTTCGCGAACGCAATCCGGGCCTGCGCGATTTCCTCGACCTGTTCAACAACCGCCTGAGCGGGCTCTATTTTGAGGCGTGGGCGAAACACCGCCTGACGATCGAGCTGGAACGCAGCGCCCGCCTGGAGCTGCCGCAGCCGATCGACGCCGCGCTGAGGGCCGTAATCGGTTTCGGCCTGCCCTCGATGCGGGAACGCACGGCCACCGACGACGATACGCTCGTCCACTATGGCGGACTCCTGTCGCGAAGCGCCCGCTCCGCGCAGGCCGTCGAGCAATTGCTGCGCGGCGCCACGGGCCTGCCCATTCGGATCGAGCAGTTCGAAGGACGCTGGCTGCCGATCGCCAAGAGCGAGCGCAGCCGCCTCCCCGCCTCCGCCAGCCCGAACGGCAGCTTCTGCCGGCTGGGCGAGGACATGGTCGCGGGCGAACGCATCTACGACGTCCAGTCGACGGTCCGCTTCATCATCGGGCCGGTCGCATATTCGGATTTCCGCGCGCTGTTGCCGGACGGCGCAGGCTCGCGCGGCTTCGGCGATCTCGCCGCGGTGGCGCTCGGGCCGGAAATGTCGTTCCGCCTGACCATCGAGTTGCGGCCCGACGAACTGCCCTCGCTCAGCCTGGAGCGTGAAGACCATCCCGAGACCGGAAGCCGGCTGGGCTGGAACACCTGGCTCTATACCGACAGGCCGCGGAGCGAACCCGCCCGGGTCGACATCGAACCGCCGGCGCATCTGCGCTGAAAGACATCAAGCCGAGGACCCGATGAGCAATTGGACGGACGGATACGTCTCCGACATCGAATATCTGGACGGATGGTATGCCGAGCAGATGCCGGCGCATCTGGACATCGCATGCCTGCTGCGCGCCACGGAACCGCCCGTCCCGGCGGGCGCGCCGTTCCGCTACTGCGAACTCGGCTGCGGCGTCGGCAGGTCGGCGGCGACCATCGCGGCGACCTCGCCGGAAGCGGAGGTCCGGGGCATCGACTTCAACCCCGCCCATATCGCGCGCGGACGCAGCCTCGCGGACGAGGCCGGCCTCTCCAATCTGCATCTGGAGGACTGGACCTTCGCCAGCCTGGCCGGCGCGAACGGGGCGGCGCTTCCGCGCTTCCACTATATAACCATGCACGGCGTCTGGTCCTGGATCAGCCCCGAGAACCATCGGCACATCGTCGATTTCATCGACGCGCATCTGGAGCCGGGCGGCCTCGTCTACGTCACCTACAATGCCCTTCCCGGCTGGAACAATGTCGGGCCGATGCAGAGGATGATCCGCTCCGTGGCCCTGCTGCAGGACGGGCGCAGCGACGACCGCGTTGCGGCGGCGCTCGGCTTCGTCCGCCGCATGGCCGATGCTGGCGCAGGCGCATTGCCCCAGGATCAGCTCGCGCGACTGGAGGAGATGTGCCGGAAGGAAGACATCGCCTATGTCGCGCACGAATATCTGAACGAGCACTGGCAGCCCTGCTACCAGGCGGACGTGGCGAAAGCGCTTGCCGATGCGAGGCTGACCTTCGCTGCATCCGCCAACATCTTCGACAACTACCCCGACCTTTGCGTGACCAAAGAGCAGCGCGAACTCATCGAGGGCTCGCCGCTTGCGCTTCAGGAAACCATGCGCGACTTCTTCATGGAGCGCACCTTTCGGCGCGACATCTACGTTCGCGGAGCCCGCACCATCCCTGCGCGCCGCCTCGAGGGCAGGCTGCGCGAGGTGCGCCTGACGGCGGTCATCCCTAAATCGGCCTTGAGCCGCGACATCAAGGTGCCGCTCGGCGGAGCCGAACTTGGCGAGGCCTTCTACGAGCCGGCGCTGAAGCTGATCGCCGACGGCGCTCCGACACTCGACGAGATTTTCGCAGAGGTCGATCCCGCGAAATCGACGGCGACGGCGCGCGAGGCGATCGGCATGCTCATCGGCTCCAAGCAGGCCATGCCGGTCGTGAGCGCAAGCCTTTCCGAGGCGACGCGCCAGCGCGTGCGGCGCTATAACAGCGCCCTGCTCCGTCTCTCGTCAAATCGAGGCAAGGCCCACACTTCGCTCGCCGCCGCCGCAATCGGCTCGGCGGTGACGGTCCGGCTCATCGAGATGCTGGTCTATGGGGCGCTGGCGGAGGGCGTCCCGGCGGAGGCGGGACCGATTGTCGAGGATTGCCTGAACCGGCTGCGCAGAACCGGCGACCGTCTCGCCAAGGACGGCAGGACGATCGAGGACCCGGCCGAAACGGCCGCCTTGCTCAAGGACAATGTGCCGGAGGTCCTGTCGGTGGCGCTGCCCATATGGCGGCGCATCGGCGCCATATGAGGTCATGTCGGAGGACCGCTTCATCGGCCTGGCATTGCTGCGGCGCGGCAGCTCCTCCGACATCTATGCGGCGATCGACGCCGCCGGCCGCAAGGTGGTGGTCAAGCGCGCCCGCGATCTGGCCGGGCTCGGCAGGGAACGTTTCGAGCGCGAGCGGCGGCTCGGCCGCACTCTGAGGCATAGCGGGCTGGCGGCGGTCCTCGGCGATGCATCGGACTGGATCGCATTCGAGCGGCTGGACGGCTCGGTCCTGGAGCCGCCCGCCGGCATCGCGCCGCTCGCGGCGTTGAAGGACGTCGCCGAGACGCTTGCCTATCTGCATGCGCGCGGCATCGTCCATCGCGACCTGAAGCCCGCCCATATCCTGTTCCGCGGCCGGCGCGCCGTCCTCATCGACCTCGGCGTCGCCGGCCTGGCCGGCGGCAAGGGCGGGCTCGACACGGGCGAGATCGTCGGCTCGCCGGCCTGGATGGCGCCCGAGCAGCTGCTGGGCGCCGAGCCGGCGCCGAGCGCCGACATCTGGTCGCTGTCGGCCGTCGCGCACCGCCTGCTCGCCGGCCGCCCGCTCTACTCGGGAACGGCGGACGCGGTGCTGGACGCGCGCCGCGCCGGCGCCGAAGCGAAGCCCGACTTTTCGGGCCTCGCGGACCGCCGGCTGGCGGAGGCTCTCAATGCCGGTTTCGCTGCGCCAGAGGACCGGCCGTCGGCGCGCGAGCTTGCCGCTATCCTTGCCAAGGCGGACTTCAGCGCTTCCGAGGCGGCAGGGCGGCAACCGAAAACCGCCGCGGAGAAATGACCTACGCCATCTTCGGAGCAGTTCCCGAAAACATCACGCTGCCCGAGACCGGATCGACGAAGGTGTCGTAGACGACCGCCTCCGCCGTCTCGGCGACGTCCATGATCGCGTCGATCCTGAAGCGGAGCGTGCGGTCGCCCGCCTCCGCATCGGCTTCCAATATTTCGACCGTCACTTCCCGCAGGCGCGGCTCGAAGCGTCGGATCGCATCCTCAATACGCGCCCGGCACTCCTCCTGCTGCGAGGCGGCGCCCAGATTCTGGACCTGGAGATCGGGCAGGCCGAAAGCAATGAGCGACGATTTCAGCTCGCCAAGCTCCTCCGGTAGCGCGCGATAATAGGGGCGCGTGTTGAAAAGGATTTCGAGGTCGCGGCGCACCGATTCCCGCAGGACCTGTATGGCCCGGTCGAAATTGCCGTCGATCTCGATATTGTCGCCCTGCAGGAGCCTGTCGAGGATCGGCAGGATGACCGGTCGTTTCGCGGGTTTCCTGTCTGCCATCAGACGTTCCGCGGCGGCTGGATTTCGGTTCTGAGCTGGATGCCGGTGACGATCCGGTCGAACTGGAAATGCGGCTGGATGTGCATGACACAGGCCATGGAACCCGGCTTGCCCGGCAGCTCGGTGACCTCGACGCTGCCGCCGCTCAAGGGATAGCGCACCTTGAGCTCGTTGCTGGCGTCCGGATTGCCGATCATGTAACCGCGCAGCCAGTCGCCCAGGAGCCGCTCGAGCTGCGCCACGGTCGTGAACGCGCCGACGCGGTCGCGCGCGATGACCTTGACGTAATGGGCGAAACGGCTGACGCAGAGCACATATTGCAGCATTGAGGAGAGCCTCGCATTGCGGCTCTCGGCCGTATCCGCGACCGGCGGGACGTTGAGGGACTGGGCTCCGAGGAACGCGACGGACTTGGTGTAGCCGCAGGGGCACAATGTGATGAAGCCGAGTTCCTCCAGAACCTTTTGCTTCCGGTCGGTCAACTCGACCTCAAGCGGCCTGCGATAGGCGATTTCTTCGCCCGTGGAAAACAGCGGCGTCGGCAGGCCGTCGACCCGCCCTGCCCCGAACACTCCGTCGCGCGCGCCGCGGATATCGGCGAACCAACCCGACTCGCGGAAGGCGCGGATGACGACGGCGCCGAAGCCATATACCGCGTTGCCCCACAGCCAGTCGTCGATTCCGAGCGCGCGCTCCCGGTAGACGAAGCTCTCGCGCCCCTCTCCGCCGCGGTCGTGCAGGCCGCGCAGCAGGATGCGCGGCAGCGCGACGCCGAGGAAGCGGCTCTCCTCCTTCCCCTGCAGCCGGCGCCAGCGCTGATATTCGGCCAGGCGGAAACCCGCATCGATATGCTGGACATGCGACAGGTCGGCAAAGGTCGAGACCCCGAACAGTTCCGGCGCCGCTCCGACCACGCAGGGCGCAAAGGCAGCAGCCGCCACCTCGGCGAGCCGCGACAGCGTTCCGATATCGTCCGAGGAATCGGCGCCGCCATGCCGGTGCCGGACGGAGTGGTCGCATAGAAGCAGCCCGTAAGGCAGGCCGCCGGGGGTCCCGAATTCCTCGCTGTAGACCTTGGCGAAAAGCGCGCTCTGGTCGAACTCGCTCGACCTGTCGAAATCGCGGCCGAGTTCCTTCCACGTCGTCGTCAGGAGCCGGATGACGACCTTGTCGTCCTCCTCGACCTGGTCGAGAAGGAAGGAGACGCCGCGCCAGGTCGCCTCCAGTTGCTTGAATTTCCGATGATGCAGGATCGCGTCGAGCTGCTCCGACAGAAGCGCATCGAGAGCCGCGATATCGCGATCGAGACGCACGCGCAGCGACCGCGGATCGCGCGACGGCATGGCGCGAAGCGGCCCCGCGCCGAACCATTGAACCAGGAGGGCCCCGAGGTCTTCCCCGGCGAGGAACTCTTCCAGATCGGAACCGCTCTCGCCCTCCTCCTGCGCGCAGACCGCAGCGACGACGCGCTCGCGCAGGCGTCCGATCGGAGGCGCGCCGTCATGCAAGGGGGCGGACGCCGCGCCGGCATCCGCCCAACTCTGCGCTATGGCGCTTTCCTCATCCATTCCGGTCCGCGAATCATCCCATCTGCGGGATGCGCGCGACCAGGCGCATGGAGGTCGTGAGTTCCTCCATCTGCAGCCATGGCCTGAGATAGGCGACCGCGTTATAGGAGCCCGGCGCGCCGGGCACTTCCGCCACTGTCACCTTGGCTTCGGCAAGCGGATACTGCGCCTTCATCTCCGCACTGGCGTCCGGATTGCCGTTGACATAGTTGCGGATCCAGTTGTTCAGCCAGGTCTCGCAGTTCGACGCCTCCATGAAGGAGCCGATCTTGTCGCGGCCCATGACCTTCAGGTAATGGGCGAAGCGGGCGGTCGCCAGGATGTAGGGCAGCCGCGCCGAGATCGCCGCGTTGGCGGTGGCGTCGGGGCTGTCGTATTTCTTCGGCTTCTGCGTCGTCTGCGAGCCGAAGAACACCGCGTAGTCCGAGCCCTTGTAGTGGCAGAGCGGCAGGAAGCCGAGCTTCGACAG
>JBQCFH010000121.1:0-3827 GCA_051959385.1 Rhizobiaceae bacterium
AATGCGCTCGAC
Organism: Rhizobiaceae bacterium; assembly: GCA_051959385.1. Taxonomy (GTDB): domain Bacteria; phylum Pseudomonadota; class Alphaproteobacteria; order Rhizobiales; family Rhizobiaceae; genus Mesorhizobium_L. The sequence goes on from JBQCFH010000121.1 coordinate 13, forward strand.
GGCAAGCTCCTGTCCGACCTGCTGCGCGACCGGCAGGCGCCGCTCAAGGCGGCGCTGATGGACCAGCGCGTGATCGCCGGCCTCGGCAACATCTATGTCTGCGAGGCGCTCTGGCGCGCCGGGCTCTCGCCGCGCCGCCGCGCCGGCTCGATTGCGGGCGCGCCAGGCAGGTCGACGGCGCGCGCCGACAGGCTTGCCGAGGCCATCCGCACGGTGATCGCCGCGGCAATCGCCGCCGGCGGCTCCTCGCTCAAGGACTACAGGCGCGCCGACGGCTCGCTCGGCTATTTCCAGCATTCGTTCGATGTCTACGATCGCGAGGGCAAGCCGTGCCACCGGAAAGGCTGCGGCGGCATCGTGAAACGCATCGTGCAATCCGGCCGCTCGACGTTCTATTGTCCGGTCTGCCAACATTAGAGCGAGTTGCATCGGGTCGGCACTGAAGGAGGACGGCGTGGCCTACGAAACCATATTGACCGAAACGCGCGGCAAGGTCGGGCTGATAACACTGAACCGGCCGAAGGCGCTCAATGCGCTCAACTCCACGGTGCTCGCCGAGGTGCTTTCCGCGCTCACCGCCTTCGAGGCGGATGCGGGGATCGGCGCCATCGTCATCACCGGCTCGGACAAGGCGTTCGCGGCCGGCGCCGACATCAAGGAAATGCAGCCGAAGGCGTTCGTCGACGCCTATATGGAGGATTTCTTCGCAGGCTGGGAAGGGCTGACCCGCATCCGCAAGCCGATTATCGCTGCCGTGGCCGGATACGCGCTTGGCGGCGGCTGCGAACTCGCCATGATGTGCGACTTCATCCTTGCCGCCGACAACGCCAAATTCGGCCAGCCGGAGATCACGCTTGGCGTCATGCCGGGAATGGGCGGCTCGCAGCGCCTGACGCGCTTCGTCGGCAAGTCGAAAGCGATGGAAATGTGCCTGACTGGCCGCATGATGGATGCCGCGGAAGCCGAGCGCTCGGGCCTTGTGTCGCGCATCGTTCCCGCCGCCGATCTCGTCGACGAGGCGGTGAAGGTCGCCGCCAGGATTGCGGACTTCTCCCTTCCCGCCGTGATGATGGTGAAGGAAGCGGTCAATCGGGCCTACGAGACGACGCTTTCCGAGGGACTGAGGTTCGAGCGCCGGGTGTTCCATTCCATGTTCGCGCTCGCCGACCAGAAGGAAGGAATGACGGCCTTCGTCGAAAAGCGGAAGCCCGATTTCAAGAACCGCTGAGACGCGCGGCGAGCGCGAAATCGGCGAGCAAATGCCGTTGACGCGACCGGACCGCTCGTTTATAAGCCGCGCCAGATGTGGCGGCCGTTGGCCGCCCTCGTGCTTTTATGCGCCTGCCGCAGCCCAGTTCGCGCGGGCGGGCGCTTCAACGGGATAGAGAGGCATAGATGGCCAATACGACGTCGGCCAAGAAGGCGACACGCAAGATCGAACGCCGTACGGCGATCAACAAGGTCCGCCGCTCGCGCGTGCGCAGCTATGTGCGCAAGGTCGAGGAGGCGCTTGCGGCCGGCGACAAGGATGCGGCCCAGGCGGCGCTCAGCGCCGCGCAGCCCGAACTGATGCGCGCGGCGACCAAGGGCGTGCTGCACCGGAACACGGCGTCCCGCAAGGTTTCGCGGCTGGCGCGCCGGGTGAAGGCGCTCTCCGCCTCGGCCTGACCACTCTCCCGATACCGATCCGGAGCCCGGCCCTGCGCCGGGCTTTTTATTTGCCGTCAAAGACTTGCGGGAACGCTCGTTTGGACGGCCTGACGGCGCGTTGATCTTTCGCCGGCTACAGCCTGGATGCCGCGCCTCCAGCCGACTCGCAGGCAAGCGGCTGCCTCCGGTCGCGCATGAAAAGAAGCTTTGAATCAACAGCTTGGCGATGGTTGTAAAGCCGGTGCGCGGGGTTTTCACCCGCGCCCGCCGGCCCGGCAATGTCAAGGTGATTTTTAAGATTTTTTTTTCGCGATTGCTTAGCCGGGGACACGCGCGGAAAAGAGTTTGATTCAAAACAGGTTACGAAGAGTCCAGCTTTCGCGCCACTTTCGAATCCTGTCGCGGCGGCCCATCATTGATTAAGAATTCGTTAGAGGCGACTTGCCCTGACCGTCGCGATTTTTGTAGTGTCTGCCCGTCGAAAGGGACGGTCGTTGGCCTGACCAATCAGCCGGACCAGTCAAGCGGAAACTGGCAAAGGTTCGCGGCGCGGAGCGATTCCGGGCCCTCGGCAAGCTGTGCCTTTCGACAGGAGTGGGTGTACCCGGGAAGGTCGCGTTTACGGCTCTGGCAACAATGCCCGGGATGTTTTGGCAATTGCCCGATGGGCGGATCGGCTGTTTCGAGGACGGCCATCAAGAGGGAAGGAGGCGGTCAGGACAAGGCGGCTCACGATCGAGGATCGGAACCGATACGAGGATTGCCGGCCATGAGCCGGCCCCGCACCGGGTGATGGCGCCATGAGAGCGTCTGCGGCGCGGCGATAACAGACGAGGGATTGTCATGCAAAGCGGCATCGAAGGGTCGGCCCGGCGGGGCTCGTCCTTTCCAATGAATGCGATAGAGGGGGACCTGATGACGGCCACGGGCGCAGGCGGGGCGGAGAAGGCATTCGAAAGGGTAACGGCACAGATAAAGGCACGCGTCGGAGGAGAAGTTTATTCAAGCTGGTTCGGCCGCATGAAGGTCGACGAGCACTCCAAGGGCCTCGTGCGCTTATCGGTGCCGACCGCCTTCCTGCGCTCCTGGATCAACGGCCATTATCTCGACCTCATCACCTAATTGTGGACGAGCGAGGATCCCGACACGCTCAAGGTGGAAATCGTCGTGCGCTCGGCCGCGCGGCAGACGCGCCCCTGCGCCGACGTCGCGGAAGTGCCGGCCAGGCGCGCGCCGCAGCAGGCGCCTGCTGCGGCCGCCGCCGGTCTCATGAACGGCGCCAGGCTCGACCATCGCGCGCCGGCGCCGAAACCTCGCCATGTGGAGAGCGACGGCCGGCAGAACGTCATCGGGTCGCCGCTCGACGGCCGCTACACCTTCGAATCCTTCATCGAGGGCGCATCGAACCGGGTGGCGTTCGCGGCGGCGCGCGCCGTGGCGGAGCACGCCTCCAACGCGGTCCGCTTCAATCCCCTCTTCCTCCACGCCTCGGTGGGTCTCGGCAAGACCCACCTCCTGCAGGCGATCGCGGCGGAATCGCTGAAACGGCGGCCGCAGTCGCGCGTCGTCTACCTGACGGCGGAATATTTCATGTGGCGTTTCGCCACCGCCATCCGCGACAACAACGCGCTGACGCTCAAGGAGCAACTGCGCGACATCGACCTCCTCATCATCGACGACATGCAGTTCCTGCAGGGCAAGTCGATCCAGCACGAGTTCTGCCACCTGATCAACATGCTGCTCGACAGCGCCAAGCAGGTCGTCGTGGCGGCGGACCGGCCGCCCTCGGAGCTCGAATCGCTCGAGCCGAGGGTGCGCTCCCGCCTGAATGGCGGCGTCGCGCTCGAAATGGCGGCGCCCGACTACGCCATGCGGCTCGGCATGCTGAAACAGCGGCTGAAGGCGGCGCAGGCCGAGGACGAGACCCTCGACATCGCCGACGACATCCTGGAGCATGTGGCGGGCACGGTCACCGGCAGCGGCCGCGAACTCGAAGGCGCCTTCAACCAGCTCCTTTTCCGCCGCACCTTCGAGCCGATCAGCGTCGAGCGGATCGACGAAATCCTCGGCCACATCTACCGCTCGGGCGAGCCGAAGCGCGTCAGGATCGAGGACATCCAGCGGGTGGTGGCGCGCCACTACAACGTCTCCAAGACGGAGCTGCT
>JBQCFH010000122.1:0-2764 GCA_051959385.1 Rhizobiaceae bacterium
CTATCTCGCCTGCCACATCGGCGACCCAGCGGTCCGCCACAAGGGCACGATCGGCGGCTCGATCGCCAACAACGACCCGGCGGCGGATTACCCCGCCGCGCTTCTGGCGCTCGAGGCGACCGTCGTCACCGACAAGCGCGAGATCGCGGCGGCGGACTTCTTCACCGGCCTGTTCGAGACCGCGCTCGAGGACGGCGAGATCGTCACGGCGGTCAAGTTCACGGCGCCCGACAAGGCGGGCTATGAGAAATTCCGCAATCCGGCCTCGCGCTATGCCATGACCGGGGTCTTCGTTGCTCAGGGCAAGGGCGGAGTACGGGTCGCCGTGACCGGCGCCGGCGAGAATGGCGTCTTCCGCTCGAAGGAGATCGAGGCGGCGCTGTCGAACAGGTTCGATGCCTCGGCGCTCGAGGGCGTGTCGGTGCCGTCGACCAACCTCATGTCCGACATCCACGCCTCGGCCGATTACCGCGCCAACCTCGTCGTGGTGATGGCCAAGCGCGCGGTCGCCAGGGCGAACGGGTAACAGAGCCACCCTCCCCCTTGTGGGGAGGGTCGGCGAGCGGCTGCAACGAAGTGAAAGCCGCGAGACGGGGTGGGGGCAAAAGGGTTCGCCCCCGCACATGAAGCCTGTCCAGTCCACGGGCTACCCAGTGGCCAGACCCGTGGGAGCCGCCTCCGCCTGAGAGGCGGGCAACCGCATATGGAAACACCCCCACCCCACCCCTGGGCCCCTCCCCACAAGGGGAGACTTTGTTTCGGCGCTGCTTGGCGAACACTTCGACGTTATCGCCTCGGAAAGCGATGCTGATGTCTTCCTCCCTTGCGGGCGGGGGTGGGGGTAAACGGCCGCGAAATTCCATATGCGATGATCCCGCCCTCATTGCATGCCTGCATTGCGATTGCGCCGGTTGACGCCGGGGCCGCGCGGCGTCCATCATTCCATCCCTAGGGAGGCGCGCGGGCGGTTGGTCGCGGCGCCGGGATAACTTTTGGGATGGGAATATGGCGCAAGCGGAAATCGGCCTGATCGGCCTTGGCGTGATGGGCTCGAACCTTGCGCTGAACATCGCTGAAAAGGGCCACGCGATCGCCGTATACAACCGCACGACCTCCAAGACCGGCGCCTTCTTCGAATCGGCGGGCGAACTGCGCCAGTGCATCGTCCCCTGCACGAGGCTGGAAGGCCTGGTGCGGGCGATCCGGCCGCCGCGTCCGATCATCCTCATGGTCTCCGCCGGCCCGGCGGTGGACGAGGAGATTGCGAAATTGCGCGAGTTCCTGTCGGAAGGCGACATCGTCATCGATGCCGGCAACGCCAATTTCCACGATACGGTGCGCCGCTTCGCCCAGCTTGAAGGCTCCGGCCTCGCCTTCATCGGGATGGGTGTCTCGGGCGGCGAGGAGGGCGCGCGCCACGGACCCTCGATCATGCCGGGCGGCGACAAGAAGGCCTATAATCGCATCAAGGGCATCCTGAACGCGATCGCCGCGAAGTTCGACGGCGAGCCCTGCTGCGCCTGGCTCGGCGGCGGCGGCGCCGGCCATTTCGTCAAGACCATCCACAACGGCATCGAATATGCGGACATGCAGATGATCGCCGAGATTTACGGCATCTTCCGCGATGGCCTCAAAATGAAGCCGAAGGACATCGGCTCGGTCTTCGCGCAATGGAACAAGGGCCGGCTCAATTCCTACCTGATCGAGATCACCGGCTCGGTGCTCGCCACCGCCGATCCGAAGACCGGCAGGCCGCTGGTCGATCTCATCCTCGACAAGGCCGGCCAGAAGGGCACCGGCCGCTGGTCGGTGATCGAGGCGCAGCAGATGGGCGTGCCGGCAACCGCGATCGAAGCGGCCGTCGCCGCGCGCAGCCTGTCGGCGATGAAGGACGAGCGCGAGGCCGCCGAGAAGCTTTACAAGCGCAAGGTCAGCCTGCCCGACCGGCCGGCACCGGCGGCGGATGACCTGGAACTTGCGCTCTTCGCCGGCAAGATCGCGGCTTATGCGCAGGGGTTCGCGGTGATGGAGGCTGCCTCGCGTGAGTTCAAGTGGAAGCTGCCCATGCCGACCATCGCCAGGATATGGCGTGCCGGCTGCATCATCCGCTCGCAATTCCTCGACACGATCGCCGAAGCCTACAAGGCCGGGCCGGTCACCAATCTCTTGGTGGCGCCGAGCTTCGTCAAGATGATGAACGAGGCGCATCCCTCGCTCCGCCGCACCGTCGCCTGGGCGGCGGAAGCCGGCCTGCCGGTGCCGGCGCTTTCCTCGGCGCTCGCCTATTTCGACGGCTACCGGCAGGGGCGCGGCACCGCCAATCTCATCCAGGGCCAGCGCGATTTCTTCGGCGCCCACGGCTTCGAACGCATCGACATGAAGGGCGAGCAGCACGGACCCTGGGGCGGGCACGGGTACCGCCGCGTTCACCCTCCCCCTGGTGGGGAGGGTCGGCGCGCGGCCGGAGCGAAGCGGAGGACCGTGAGACGGGGTGGGGGTAATCAAAGCGATTATCCATCCATCGCGATTGGACTACGCGTTCTGGCCCCCTCTCCGCCTCGTGGAGCCTGTCCTCGGGCGGCCAAAGGCCGGCCCGGGGGCTCGGCAACTCTCTCCACTTCGTGAGCGAGAGGACGGACGCCTGGCTTGGCTCCCGTCCTCGCCCCCTTCAGGGGGAGAGGTGTCCGCGAAGCGGACGGAGAGGGGGTTAGAGACAGAGAATCGAAATCGATCCCATAAAATAAGCTCACCCCCTCATCGGCTG
>JBQCFH010000123.1:0-15969 GCA_051959385.1 Rhizobiaceae bacterium
GCGAAAGACCCAAAGGGTGGAAATACCCGGAACTCCGGATGGACCCACCGGCACTCCACGGTCCGTCGACCGCTTCGCCGGATGCGCCGGTCCCTCCCCGCATTCCCGCCGTCGCGACAAGCGTTCCCGCAGGAGAGACTGTCGGGGATTATGGCTCGGACGCGGCAAGCGTGGATAAACGATGCGAAGAAAAATGCGGGATGCCGGAAGATCGGCGGTTTGCGGAGATTGGCAGGGGTGATCCTGTCCACGCTTAGTTGGCGAGGACTGTCCTGGCCTAACGGGAAGTCACCCTACTCAACGTCCGCACCCTGCTTGCCAGCGCTGCCCGATTCCATCGCGGTGGTGACCTTCGCGCTCGGCGGGTACTCGCTGGCCGGAGACGGTGGCGATGCTGGTCGGCGACCTGGCGGGCGGCATCGCCGGCGCGAAAATCGGCCGCGCGGTGCCGGCCCCCCTCACGCGCGCCGTGACGCTCGTCTGGACGGCGGGCGTGACCTGCGCGTTCTTCGCCCAAGCGTATTTGGTGTAGAGGAAGACGACGCGCCGATCCAGTCGTTGACCACTTCCTTGAAATGCCAACCGGCCAGCCAAACCATTGACTCTCGATTTTTCCTGTCTGAGGAAACCAGAGGCACGCTTGCGGACGTGATGCCGCTTTGAGGGGAGCGCTCGGACTGCCGTTATGGAATTTGAGTTCGAAGAGGCGCAAGCTCCATATCAGAGCGGATCGCAACGCGCACGTATCTGGACGGAACAATGGGTCTCAAGATGGGGTTATTGCCCCAACTGCGGAAATTCGCAGCTAACCCAGTTTAGTGCCAACCTTCCAGTTGCAGATTTCTTCTGTGGCGATTGCAACGACCAGTTCGAACTGAAAAGCCAGAAGAAGGCATTTGGAAGAAAAGTTTCTGATGGAGCGTATTCGACAAAAATCGAACGCCTGTCTTCAGCGATAAATCCGAACCTGATGCTGCTGAACTACGATCTGGATCGCCTCCATGTCACAGACATGTGCATAGTTCCCAAGCACTTATTTGTTCCCGAAATAATCGAACGGCGCAACCCTCTGGCGCCTACCGCCCGACGCGCAGGTTGGGTCGGTTCGAATATTTTGCTCGACCGCATTCCGGTGTCGGGCCGGATCGTCATAGTCCAAAACGGTGTAGCAAGCCCAAGAGAATCCGTACTTGAAAAATGGCGCAAGACCCTGTTCTTGCGCCACGAAGAGATCGGAGCACGAGGATGGCTTATCGAAGTGATGAACTGCGTCGAGAAGATCGGCGCGAACGAGTTCGGCCTCGATGATGTCTATGGGTTCGAACGGCACCTAAGCCAGCTCTATCCGAACAATCAGAACGTAAGACCAAAAATTAGGCAACAGTTGCAAGTGCTGAGAGACAACGGGTATCTGGAATTTGTTGGCCGGGGCCGCTATCGATTGCAATCCGCTTGAACATGTTGCAGGCTGCCAAAGATGGCTTGGTATCGCAACTATTACGAATGTTATAGCTGTAGCGAGACGTGGGATGACGAATGGTCCTGCGCTTGCGACGATGAATGTCCGTCCTGTGGCGCAAGGCACGTGAGCCCCGTGGACAGCGACGACCTGACCTTCGTGATTGAGGACGAAGGTCATAGCTTCGTAGTATTGAAGTCTCCCGATGAAGCCGAGCATCGCCCCGATTATCGTGAGGTGATCCGTTTCCTGTCCAGAGACCTTGCCAATGCATACGTTCTCGCGGAGCCCGGAGAGGGGCTGGTCTAACCTCCTTACCGCGTCAGCCGCTTATATGTCACCCGCTTCGGGTTGACGCTGTCGGGGCCCAGCCTGCGCACCTTGTCCGCCTCATAGTCCTCGAAATTGCCCTCGAACCATTCGACATGGCTGTCGCCCTCGAAGGCGAGGATGTGGGTGGCGAGGCGGTCGAGGAACATGCGGTCGTGGCTGATGATGACCGCGCAGCCGGCAAACGCCTCCAGCGCGTCTTCCAGCGCGGCGAGCGTCTCCGTGTCGAGGTCGTTGGTCGGCTCGTCGAGCAGGATGACGTTGCCGCCGGCCTTCAGCATCTTGGCGAGATGGACGCGGTTCCTCTGGCCGCCGGACAGCGTACCGACCTTCTGCTGCTGGTCGGCGCCGCGGAAGTTGAAGGAGGAACAGTAGGCGCGGGAGTTCACCTCGTGCTTGCCGAGCTTGATGATGTCGTTGCCGCCGGAAATCTCCTCCCACACCGTCTTGTTCGGGTCGAGCGTGTCGCGGCTCTGGTCGACATAGCCGAGATGCACGGTCTCGCCGATGCGGATTTCGCCGCTGTCCGGCTTCTCCTGGCCGGTGATCATGCGGAAGAGCGTCGTCTTGCCGGCGCCGTTCGGGCCGATCACGCCGACGATGCCGCCGGGCGGCAGCTTGAATTCCAGACCGTCGATCAGGATGCGATCGCCATAGCCCTTGGTGAGCTTCTCGGCGTCGATGACGTTCTGGCCGAGGCGCTCGCCGGCCGGGATGATGATCTGCGCATCGCCGGGGCGGCGGTCGTTGGCGGCCTTGACCAGCTCGTCATAGGCGCGGAAGCGCGCCTTCGATTTTGCCTGCCGCGCCTTGGGCGAGGAGGCGATCCACTCGCGCTCGCGGGCGATCGCCTTCTGGCGAGCGTCCTCCTCGCGGCCCTCCTGCTCCATGCGCTTGGCCTTCTTCTCCAGATAGGCCGAATAGTTGCCTTCGTAGGGAATGCCGCGGCCGCGGTCGAGCTCGAGGATCCAGCCGGTGACGTGGTCGAGGAAATAGCGGTCGTGGGTGACGATCAGCACGGCGCCCGGATATTCGCGCAGGTGCTTTTCCAGCCAGGCCGTGGTCTCGGCGTCGAGATGGTTGGTCGGCTCGTCCAGCAGAAGCAGGTCGGGCTGGCGCAGCAGCAGCTGGCAGAGCGCCACGCGGCGTTTCTCGCCGCCCGAAAGGCTGTCGACGGAAGCGTCGCCGGGCGGGCAGCCGAGCGCTTCCATCGCCATCTCGACCTGGCTTTCGAGGTCCCAGAGATTCTTCGCGTCGATCTCGTCCTGGAGCTTGGCCGCCTCCTCCGCCGTGTCGTCGGAGTAGTTCATCATCAGCTCGTTGTAGCGGTCGATGATGGCCTTCCTGGCGGCCACGCCCTCCATGACATTGCCGAGCACGTCGAGCGCCGGATCGAGCTGCGGCTCCTGCGGCAGGTAGCCGACGGTGGCGCCCTCCGCTATCCACGCCTCTCCCGTATATTCCTTGTCGAGGCCCGCCATGATCCTCAGCACCGTCGACTTGCCGGCGCCGTTCGGCCCGAGGATGCCGATCTTGGCGTCGGGATAGAAGGAGAGATGGATGTTCTCGAGTATCTTCTTGGTGCCGTAGGCCTTGTTGAGCCCGGCCATGTGATAGATGAACTGGCGTGCCACGCGCGCTTTTCCCGTTTTTCAATTGGGTCGGAGAATTGCGCGCTATTTAGGCGATGCCGGCATGAGGAGCAAGGCGGCTATGAACTGCGCGGGCAGGCCCTCTCACCCGGCTTGCTGCGCAAGCCACCCTCTCCCCACGGGGAGAGGAACGCCGGCCGCAACGCCGCTGCCTCTTCTCCCCAACGGGGAGAAGGTGGCCCGAAGGGCCGGATGAGGGGGTAAACTTCTCGGCGACTGACTGGCTCCTGCCACCTCCTGTCAGCAGCCCTGCCCTTCCGGCCCTTCCCCTCTCCAGGCAAACCGGCAACATAGCGGCAAGAGGAGCCTGCCCTTGCAGAAGAAGCGTTTCGAGATTTCGACAAGCGAGGCCCGCCGCATCTGGCTGCATGCGCAGCGGCTCGACGAGGCGGAGCCGTTCGGCGCCGGAGCGGAGGCGACGCGGCGCGCCGTCGAGCATCTGGGCTACGTGCAGATCGACACGATCAACGTGATCGAGCGCTCGCACCACCACATCCTCCACACCCGCATTCCGCAATACCGGCGCGAGGATTTGCACCGGGCGCAGAGCGTCGACAAAAGCGTTTTCGAATACTGGACGCATGCGCTTTCCTATGTGCCGACGCGCGACATCCGCCTCTATCTCGGCATGATGAAACGCGGCGAGGCAAAGCCGAACCGCTGGTATCCGGGCGTGACGGACAAGGACATCCGCAAGGTGATGCGGCTGATCCGCAAAGAGGGGCCGATCACCATCCGCGACATCGACGACGACGTGCTGGTGGAGAAGGAGCATCTGTGGGCGAGCCGCAAGCCCTCGAAGCGGGCGCTGCAGCGTCTCTTTTATCAGGGCGTGCTGACGATCATCGCGCGGGCGGGCATGCTGAAGACCTACGATCTGATGGAGCGGCATTTTGGCTGGAACAAGCGCTCGCGCCCGGCGACGGCAAACCAGTTCGCCGAATATGTGCTCGACCGGGCGCTGCGCGCACAGGGCATCGTCAGCCTCGATTCGGCCTGCCATCTCGACGCGCCGAGGAAGCCGGCGGTGCGGAAGATCATCGAGCGGCGCGTGCGCAAAAAGGAGCTGGTGCCGGTCGCGGTGGAAGGCGCCGGCCGGGCGGAGCATTGGGCCGCGCCGGAGACGCTCGAGGCGCCGGCCGCGCCGGAACGGCCGCTCGTCCACATCCTGTCGCCCTTCGATCCGCTGGTGATCCAGAGGAAGCGGCTGGCGCTCTTCTTCGGCTACGACCATAAATTCGAAGCTTATGTGCCGAAAGAGAAACGCGTGTTCGGCTATTTTTCGCTGCCGGTGCTGGTGGGCGACGCGATCGTCGCCGTGCTCGACCTCAAGGCCGACCGCGCGGCGGGCAAGCTGCTCGTCCAGCAATGGAGCTGGGTCGGCGACGCCGCGCGAGACAAGCAGGCGATCGAGGAGGAACTGGGCCGCTTCGAAAAGTTCCAGCTTGCGCCAACCGAAGACGGGGAATGACGGTGGCGCCATTCGATAGCCAACGCACGCTGGTCTCACCAACCGGCGCAAGGTTGAATGTTTTTGTGAAGAAAGCCGTCGAACCGGCTCGCGGAATTGTGCAAATCAATCACGGCCTTGCCGAGCACGCCGCGCGCTACGGCCGTTTCGCCGACCGGCTCGCTGCGCACGGCTTCCACGTCTATGCGCACGATCATCGCGGCCACGGGGAAACGACGGCGCCGGATGCCCCGCCGAGAATGTTCGCGCGCGAGAACGGCGTCGAGAAGGTGCTCGCGGATGTCCTTGCCATTCACGACCTCATGGCAGCCGAGCATCCCGGTCTGCCGGTGATCGTCTTCGGCCATTCCATGGGTGGATTGATCGCGCTCGATTTTGTCCAGCGCCACAGCGAACGGGTCGCCGCCGCGGCCGTCTGGAACGCCAATTTCTCCGCCGGGCCGGCAGAGCGCATCGCGAAACTGCTGCTCGCCTGGGAGCGCTTCCGTCTCGGCTCGGACGTGCCGTCGCGCCTCTTGCCGAAGCTCACCTTCCAGGCCTGGGCCCGACAGGTGCCGGGACGCCGCACGACGTTCGACTGGCTGTCGCGCGACCGGGCCGAAGTGGACGCCCACATTGCCGATCCGCTCTGCGGCTGGGACGCATCGGTGTCGATGTGGCGGGACATTTTCGATCTCATCTTCATAGGTGCTGATGACCGCAACTTCGCCGGTGTCAGGCGGGACTTGCCCTTCCACCTCGTCGGCGGCGGGAAGGACCCGGCCACCGCCGGCGGCAAGGCCGTCCGCGACCTCGATGTCCGGCTGCGCCGCATGGGCTTTTCCGACGTGACCACAAGGATTTACCCGGACACGCGGCATGAATGCCTGAACGAGATCAACCGCGACCAGGTCACGGCCGATTTCGTGATGTGGATCGGCACGCGGCCCGAGTTGAAAAACCCAACAAGATAGGTTATTTTGGATGGCGACCATCTATCGTGCGGCTGGATTGAGGATCGTCATCTTCCTTGATGATCATGAATCGGCCCACGTCCACATCTATGGTGACGGTGAAGCAAAGATCGACATCGCCTCCGAACGGCCGAGGCTTATCTGGACCGTAGGCATGAAGCAGAACGACCTGCAAAGGGCGATCGAAATGGTCACGAAGAACAGAGAAGCATTTCTTGAGCGGTGGAGAGAAATCCATGGCTGAGATCACCAACGCGGAATTCGAAGCGGCAAGCAAGCGGGGCCGGCGTATCGCCGTCAATGAGCCACGCGCCGCTTCCGCGCGATATGATCGTCGCCGCGACCGCATCGTCGTGGAGCTGACCAACGGATGCACCTTTGCTTTTCCGCCGCAACTGGCGCAGGGATTGGCCGAAGCGTCTGCCGAACAGCTCTCTCAGGTTGAAGTCCTTGGCGCCGGCTACGGGCTGCACTGGGAGGCGCTGGACATCGACTTTACCGTCCCCGGCCTGCTCGCCGGCATTTTCGGCACGCGATCGCATATGGCGCGGATGGCGGGAGGTACCACCTCGCCGGCCAAGGCGGCCGCGGCACGCGCCAATGGAGCAAAGGGAGGCCGCCCTCGGAAATCCGGCGCCGGCTGAGCCTGGGCGGGTGTACCATTTGGACCTGCGTACCGGCGGGCATGACAGCGCAGGCTGCATTTGATAGGCACATTGCGCAAACAAGCATTGAGCGCACATGTCCCCTCCTCCGCTTTCCGGTATCCGCGTCATCGAACTTGCCCGCATCCTCGCCGGCCCCTGGGCGGGGCAGTTGCTGGCCGATCTCGGCGCGGACGTGATCAAGGTCGAGAACCCGAAGGGCGGCGACGACACGCGAAGCTGGGGACCGCCCTTCGTCAAGGGCAAGGATGGCGAGAACCTTTCGGCCGCCTATTACCACTCGACCAATCGCGGCAAGCGCTCGGTCGCGCTCGATTTCTCCACGCCGGAAGGCGCGGAGACGCTGAAGAAGCTGATCGCCACGGCCGACGTGCTGATCGAGAATTTCAAGGTGGGCGGCCTGAAGAAATACGGCCTCGACTACGACAGCGTGAAGGCGCTCAACCCGCGCCTCGTTTATTGCTCCATCACCGGCTTCGGCCAGACGGGGCCGTACGCGCCGCGCGCGGGCTATGACTTCATCATCCAGGGCATCGGCGGACTGATGTCTATCACCGGCGAGCCCGGCCGCGAGCCGCAGAAGGTCGGCGTGGCCGTTTCCGACATCTTCACCGGGCTCTATTCGGTCATCGCCATCCAGGCGGCGCTGCGCCACGCGGAGAGAACCGGCGAGGGCCAGTATATCGACATGGCGCTGCTCGACACCCAGTGCTCCATCCTCGGCAACCAGAACCTCAACTACCTCGTCTCCGGCAAGGCGCCGGTACAGATGGGCAATGCCCATATGAACATCGCGCCCTACGAGGTGCTGCCAGTGAAGGACGGGCACATCATCCTCGCCGTCGGCAATGACGGTCAGTTCCAGCGCTTCTGCGGCGCGCTCCGCATTCCCGAGCTTGCGGCGGACCCGGATTTCGCCACCAACCCGGCGCGCGTGGCGAACCGGGTGCGCTTGCGCGAGAGGCTGGTCGCGGAACTCTCGACGCGAGAGAAAGGCCCGCTGCTCGCCGCGCTCGAAAAAGCCACCGTGCCCGCCAGCCCCATCAACAACATCGCCGAAATGTTCGAGGACCCGCAGATCGTGGCGCGCGGCATGCGCATGGATCTTGCCGACGCCGATGGCAACATGCTGCCCTCGGTGCGCGCGCCGATGCTGATGTCCAGGACGCCGCTTCTCTACGAGCGCCCCTCGCCAAGGCTTGGGGAGCATACGGAGGAGGTGCTGGGGGAATTGGAGACGGGTGGGAAATGAACTGCCACCTGCGACCCTGCTCCGCCGATCACCCCACTCGGCGCTTCGCGCCGACCTCCCCATCGAGGGGAGGTAGGGAGGTCGACATTTCCGCCGCCGCTTGGATCGCGACTTACGGCACTTGGCAGGGAGGTGGATGCCCGGCGCCCCTACCTCCCCTCGACGGGCAGGTCGGCGCGAAGCGCCGGGTGGGGTGAATGGATCGCAGTCCCGAACAGGAATTTCTTGCATGAAAACAGGCGGCCAGCTCATTGTAGACGCGCTCGAGGCGAATGGCGTCGACCGGCTCTATTGCGTACCGGGCGAAAGCTACCTTGCCGTCCTCGACGCGCTGCACGACTCCAAAATCAGGACGATCGTCTGCCGCCAGGAAGGCGGCGCGGCGATGATGGCCGACACCTATGGCCGGCTCACCGGCCGGCCCGGCATCTGCTTCGTTACGCGCGGGCCAGGCGCCACCAACGCTTCCGCGGGTATCCATATCGCGCGGCAGGATTCCATTCCCATGATCCTGTTCATCGGGCAGATCGCGCGGCATGCGCGCGACCGCGAGGCCTTCCAGGAGATCGACTACCGCGCCTTCTACGGAAGCGTCGCCAAATGGGTGACAGAGATCGACGACCCCGCGCGCATCCCGGAACTCGTTACCCGCGCCTTTGCCACCGCGACGTCGGGCCGGCCGGGGCCGGTCGTGATCGCGCTACCCGAAGACGTGCTGACCAAGGAAACGGAAGCGCCGGCGGCGCAAGCCTGGACGCCCGTCGAGACCGCGCCAGGCGAAGCTCAGATGGCGGCGCTGGAGGATTTGCTTCGCGGCGCGAATAGGCCGTTCGCCATTCTCGGCGGCACGCGCTGGAACGAGCAGGCAGTCGCCGATTTCACGCGCGCAGCCGAGAACTGGGCGCTGCCGGTCGGCTGTTCCTTCCGTCGCCAGATGCTGTTCGATCATTTGCATCCGAACTATGCCGGCGACGTCGGCATCGGGCCGAGCCCGAAGCTCGCCAGCCGCATCAAGGAGGCCGACGTGGTGCTGCTGGTCGGCGGGCGTCTCGGCGAGATGCCCTCCTCCGACTATACGCTCCTGAAGAGCCCCTACCCGGACCAGAAGCTCGTCCATGTTCATCCGGACACGGACGAACTCGGCCGCGTCTATCGGCCGACGATCGCCATCAACGCATCGCCGAGCGCCTTTGCGGCCGCCTTCGCTGCGAAAAAGCCGAAGGCCGCGCCTTCATGGGCGGACGATACGGCAGCCATGCACCGGGCCTATCTCGAATGGTCGACGCCGCCCGAGAAAGGTCCCGGGCCGGTGCTGATGGGGCCGATCATGAAATATCTGGAGAGCGTGCTGCCGGAAGACGCCATCATCACCAACGGCGCCGGGAACTACGCCACCTGGATCCACCGTTTTCATCGTTTCCGCCGCTTCGGCACGCAGGCTGCGCCGACTTCCGGGTCGATGGGCTTCGGCACGCCGGCCGCCGTCGCCGCCAAGCAGCTTTTTCCGGACCGCCTCGTCGTGGCCTTTGCCGGAGACGGCTGCTTCCTGATGAACGGACAGGAATTCGCCACGGCGGTGCAATATAACCTGCCGATCGTCGTGATCATCGTGAACAACGGCATCTACGGCACGATCCGCATGCACCAGGAACGTGAATATCCCGGCCGCGTGTCGGGCACCGATCTCAAAAATCCGGATTTCGCGGCGCTCGCCCGCGCCTATGGCGGCCACGGCGAGACGGTGGAAAAGACGGAGGATTTCGCACCGGCCTTCGAGCGCGCCCGCAATTGCGGCAAGCCCGCGATTATCGAGATCAGGCTCGATCCCGAGGCGATCACGCCGACGCGCACGCTGACGGACATCCGCGAAGGGCGGTAGCGGACGCGCATTGGCGCACATTTCATCCTGGCGCGCGGGGACTTATACTCGCATCATGTACAAGACCATCGAGGCGCGAAAACGCGACGAATCGCTCAGGCGCAACGCGCTGGCCGACATCATCGCCGACCGGCTGCTTCCATATGCGCGGAAAACCGGCGGCCGATATCTCCTCTATGGCTCGCTGGCCCGAAAGGAAGCCCGCTACGATAGCGACGTCGACCTTCTTCTCGATTTCCCGGCGGAATTCGAGGGTGAAGCGTGGCGGCTTGCCGAAAACTTGTGCGCCGAACTCGGGATCGAACACGACATCAAACCGATCGGCTGGTGCGACGACAGTTTCGTAGCCAGAATAGCGCCGCGGGCGAGGATCATCGGATGAGCGATGCGCGCTGGTTCGATGTCGAGGAGGATGTAAAGTCCGCCGTCGGTCACTTTTCCAAGTCGGTCCAGATTTTCGAATTAGGAGGGTTCGACGGAAACGATCTCCCTGCCTATATCGCCCGCATGGCGCTGATGCAGTCGATGCAGGCGGGCTATACCTCGCTCGGATCGGCGTTCGAGCGGATCCTCGAAATGATCGGCGAGGAGAAACCGGCAGGGGCAAACTACCACGCCGATCTGCTGCGGCGCGTCAGCCGGGACATTCCTGACAGTCGGCCGGCTATCATAGACGGCGAACTTGCCGAGGCTGCCGACGAAGCCCGCAGGGTCAGGCATGTGGCCCGCAAGAGCTATGACGGCTTCCATGTCGAGAGAGCCGCCAGTGCCGTCAAGGCAGCGGCGCTGATCAGAGACAGGGTCGCAATGGCGATCGGGGTGTTCCGAAGCAAAATCGAGAGCCAAGACAGCGACCCATGAGCCGGGCCCGTCGTCGGCCCCATTGGGACGCTGGCGCGACGACCGCGGACTCCCCGTGTCGGCGGTCGTCACCAATGGTCGGTCAGACTAATAATAGCGGCAGACGCGCACCCATCCGTGGTGGGTCCAGCGGCTCTCGCAACGCCGCCAATGATGCACGGGACGCGGCCGCACCCAGTTCGGCCGGCAGTGCCCGGCGGGACCACGATGGAAGCCGATGCCGCAGCCGCCCGCGACAAGAACGAGATTCGCGTTGCCGTCGGTCGGGGCCGTGGATGTCACGGTCTGGCCGGAGGGCATCAAGGTCCCCGCGCTGGCCATGCCTGGCGCCGCTGCCATCAACGACAAGGCAGCCGACAAACAGAGTATCGCGTTACGCATCGGATATTCCTCTTGGTTGGTGAACGCCGGGAGGTCGTAGCATCGGGATGTTTCTGCCGTTTTTCCCGATTGTGGCGCGAATTTTTGCGGCGCTTTTCTGAAGACGCTGGCTGTCTGGGATGAAGGCGCCTGCCGCCGAGGCGACTGTGGCATTGCCCAGAGCGGGATGCTATGAGGCGCCGGAATTCGCCGCGCGGTACCATGAGCCCAGCCGAAAACCCGAAGATATCGGTCGTGATCCCCTGCCGGAACGAGGAGCGAAACCTCGCCTTCCTGCTCGATGAGGTCGAACGGGCGCTCGCCGGCCGTCCGTTCGAGATCATCGTCGTTGACGATGGATCGACCGACGGCACGCGGGCTTTGGTGACGAAGCGGATGGGTCTCGCCCGCTCGCCGGTGCGGCTCATTTCGCATGACCGCTCGGCCGGCCAATCCGCCGCGGTCCGTTCCGGCCTGTTCGCGGCGAGCGGCGACATCGTCGCCACCATGGACGGCGACGGGCAGAACGACCCCGCCTACATCCCCAAGCTCGTCGATGCGCTGCTTGCCGGCGGCCCAGGCACCGGCATCGTCGCCGGACAGCGCCTGAAGCGCACCGACCCGAAGCTGAAGCAGCTTTCGTCGAGCTTCGCCAACCGTCTGCGCGAGAAGATGCTGCATGACGGGACGCGCGATTCGGGTTGCGGGCTGAAGGCCGTGCCGACGGCGCTTTTCCGCCAGCTACCCTATTTCGACGGCTGGCACCGATACCTGCCGGCGCTGGTGCTGCGCGAGGGCTACCGGATCGTCCATGTCGACGTGATCGACCGCCAGCGGCGGCACGGCAAGTCGAATTACGGCATCCTCGACCGCGGATGGCGCGGGGTGCTCGACCTGATCGGCGTCTGGTGGCTGCGCCGCCGCCGCAAGGTGCTGCCCGAAATAAGAGAGATCAGGCCATGAGCGATACGCTGTTCCATCTCTGGGACTGGTTCCACAGGGTCTTCATCGCCCAGTTCAATGCCTGGATCCTGCTCGGCTTCATCGCGCAGGCCTTCTTCACCATGCGCTTCCTGGTGCAGTGGATCGCCTCCGAGCGCGCCAAGCGCTCGGTCGTGCCGATCGCCTTCTGGTTCTTCTCGCTCGGCGGCGGTGCGCTGCTCTTCATTTACGCGGTCAAGCGGCAGGACCCGGTCTTCATCGCCGGCCAGGGGATGGGCCTCTTCATCTACATCCGCAATCTGTGGCTGATCGCCAACGAGAAGCGGGCCTCGATGAACAGGGTGGATTGATGACCGCTGCAGCCGCCGAGACGAGGACGCTTGCCGGCGCGCGTCGGATGGGCGCGCAGCGATACGCGCTGCTCGTCCTCCTCTGCCTCTTCGCCTTCCTGCCCGGCATCTCGACGCTGCCGCCGACCGACCGGGACGAATCGCGCTTCGTGCAATCGACCAAGCAGATGGTCGAGACCGGCAACTATGTCGACATCCGCCTGCAGGACGAGAACCGCTACAAGAAGCCGATCGGCATCTACTGGCTGCAATCCGCCGCCGTGTTCCTCAGCGGCAAGGGCGCCGCCGCGCCGATCTGGGTCTATCGCCTCGTTTCGGTGCTGGGCGCGACGCTCGCGGTGCTGGCCGCCGGCTGGCTCGGCGCGCGGCTGTTCGGGCCAGAGGCCGGCATGATTTCGGGGGCGGTGCTGGCCGGCATTCTCATGCTCGCCTTCGAGGCGCGCATCGCCAAGACGGACGCCACGCTGCTCGCGACCGCGGTCTTCGCGCAGGCTGCGCTTGCCCGGCTCTATATCGGCAACCGCCGAGGCGCGCCGCTTTCCCGGGCCGCGCCGTGGGTGTTCTGGGCCGCTGAAGGCGCGGCGATCCTGATCAAGGGCCCGGTCGTGCCGCTGCTGAGCGCGCTGACGGTCGCGACGGTCGCCTTCTTCGACAAGGATCGCGCCTGGCTGAGACAACTGAAGCCGCTCAGAGGCATCCTGCTCGCGATACTGATCTGCGTGCCGTGGCTGGCGCTCATCACCTGGAAGAGTGGCGCGGCCTTCTGGCAGCAATCCGTCGGCAAGGACATGCTCGGCAAGGTCGGCGGCGGCCAGGAATCGCACGGCGCCCCGCCCGGCTACTACGCGCTGATCTTCGTGCTTTTCTTCTGGCCCTTCGCTGTCGCGGGCATAGAGGCGGGGCTGAAGGCGCTTAACCGCTTCCGGACGGACCCGCGGCTTCTCTTCTGCCTCGCCTGGTACATCCCTTACTGGATCGTCGTCGAGGCGATCCCGACCAAGCTGCCGCACTACATGCTGCCCGCCTATCCGGCGCTGGCGCTTCTGATCGCCTGGGCGGCGACGGATGCGGAGGCACGCGCGGTCCCGCTGAAGCGCTGGCAGGTCTGGGTGAAGCGGCTGACCGTCGCGGGCTTCGCCGTCGTCACCGTGCTGCTCGCGGCCGCCTCGATCGGCGCGACGCCCTACCTGATGAAAACCTTCTCCTGGTGGGGTCTCGTCGCCGCCATCCTTGCGCTCTTCGCGGGGTTGCTTGGCTCGGGCATCCGCCCGCCCGCCGAACCGCTCCCGCGCATCGCTCTCGCCGCTGTCGCATCAGCGGCCTTCTTTGCGGTGCTGACCCTTTTCGTCCTGCCTGGCCTGAAGCCGGTGTGGCTCAGCCCGCAGATTGCCGCGGCATTCGAGAAGGCAAAGCCCTGCCCGGATTCGCGCCTGATCGCCACGGGCTACGCCGAACCGAGCCTCGTCTTCCTCGCCGGGACGAATACGCTGCTGGTCGGGCCGGAGGACGCGGCCAAGGCGCTCGCGGCCGACAGATGCGCCGTCGCCGTCGTCGACGGCCGCCACGTGGAAGCGTTTACGAAGGCACTGCCCGGCGGCCAGCCGAGCGTCGACGAAGTGGCGACGGTGCGCGGCGTCAACTATTCCAAGGGGACGGAGCGGCTACTGATCCTGTTCCGCGACAAGCGATAGCCCGCGCTATGCCGCGTCGAAGTCGAGCACCAGCTTTTCGGTGAGCGGCCGCGACTGGCAGGCAAGCGTGAAGCCGGCTTCGATCTCCCAGGGCTGCAGCGAAAAATTCACCGCCATCTCCGTCTTCCCCTCCACCACGCGGCAGCGGCAGGTGCAGCACATACCGCCGGCGCAGGAATAGGGCAGCTCGATGCCGGCGGCATGCGCCGCATCGAGCACGGTCTGCGACGGATCGGTGACGGCGAAAGAGCGGCGCACGCCGTCAAGCACGACCTCGACCGGCACGCCCTTCGCCACCGCTTCCGCTACCTCGCGCGAAGCCGGCCTCGGCCGCGGCGCCTCGCCGGAGGGCGTAAAGCGCTCGAAGCGGATGCGGTCGTTCTCTACGCCGATATCGTGCAGCGCTTCCGCCAATTCGTCGATCATGGCGCCCGGTCCGCACAGGAATACGCCGTCCGCGGCCGCCGGATCGATCAGCCCGCGCTCGGCCAGCAGCCGGATGCGCTGTCCGTCGATGCGCCCGTTCAGGATATCGACGTCCTGCGCCTCGCGCGACAGGACATGGATGAGCGTGAAGCGGCCGAGATAGCGGTCCTTCAGATCCTCCAGTTCCTCCAGGAACATGATCGTGTCGGTCGAGCGATTGCCGTAGATCAGGGTGACGGTGCTTTCGGGCTCGTGACCGAGCACGGTGCGCGCGATCGACAGCATCGGCGTGATGCCGGAGCCGGCGGCGATCAGGAGATAGTCGTGCCGGCCGCCGACCAGCGCCGTGAATCGGCCCTCGGGCGTCATCACCCGCATCGAGTGGCCGACCGCGAGGCGCTCGTTGACGAAGCGCGAGAAGCGGCCGTCGGCGACCTTTTTCACGCCGACCCTGAGATGCGGGTCGCCTGGCATGGAGCAGATCGAATAGGAGCGCCTCGCCTCCTCGCCGTCGATCTCGGCGGCAAGCGTCAGGTATTGCCCGGGCCGAAAGGCGAATTCCTCCGCCAGTTCCGGCGGCACGGCGAAGCCGACCGCCACCGCGTCGGGCGTGTCGCGCACGATCTCGGCGACGGTCAGTTCATGGAAGCGGGGCGGCATCAGCGCCGGGCTCCCATATAAGATTGATGCCGACGCCTTGGAACACCCCCCTCTGGCCTGCCGGCCATCTCCCCCTCAAGGGGGGAGATTACATTGGCCGCTACTGCCGGCTCCAGTCCTGCCAGGTCAGCGATTGGCGACGCCGCAGACATAGGCTGATCTCCCCCCTTGAGGGGGAGATGGCCGGCAGGCCAGAGGGGGGTGTTGTGCTCGTGAGAGGCTAACGTCATTTCATTCTCAAATGCATTTGAAATAGTCGAACGGCTCGCGGCAGGCATTGCAGCGGTAGAGCGCCTTGCACGCGGTCGAGCCAAATTCGGAAATCTTCGCGGTGTCGCCCGAGCCGCATCTCGGGCAATGGACCACGACTTCACCAAAGAGCGCCCGGATCGAATTGGACGCCTTCTCGGGGGGCGCGATGCCGAAGGCGCGGAGCTTCTCGCGGCCTTCTTCGGTGATCCAGTCGGTCGTCCAGGCCGGCGACATGACGCGCTCGACCCGCGCGTCGAAGCCGGCCTCGCGGAGCGCCGCCTCGACCGAGAGTTCGATCGCGAGCACCGCCGGGCAGCCGGAATAGGTGGGCGTCACCTTCGCTACCGCGACATCGCCGTCGAACTCCACAGAGCGCAGGATGCCGAGGTCGGCAATGGTGACGCAGGGGATTTCCGGATCGACGACGGAAGCTGCGGCCTGATATGCCTTCTCGGCAGGTCTGCGTTCTTTCGCACCCCCCTCTGCCCTGCCGGGCATCTCCCCCTCAAGGGGGGAGATTACGCCGGCCGCACGGCCAACTCCCATCCCGCGGCTTCGGCGGTTGGCGCCGTCTTCGATGATGGCTCGATCTCCCCCCTTGAGGGGGAGATGGCCGCCCTTCGATAAAAACTCAGGAGGCCAGAGGGGGGTGAATTCAGCCCTCACCATGTCGCTCCCGGATAGGTGCGCTGCATGTATTGCAGCTCGGCCAGCAGATAGCCCATCGCCTCGCCGTGACGGCCCTGGCGTCCGCCGCTCTGCATCC
>JBQCFH010000124.1:0-2687 GCA_051959385.1 Rhizobiaceae bacterium
ACGAAATACGCGCCGAGGAGCAGAACCACCATCATGGAGATGGTCGAGGCGACCTTGTTCATGGCGCTCGCCAGCGCCCACCAGTCGAGAACGGGATATTGCGCGTCGAGAAGCCTGCGCGCGAATTCCTCGAACGCCCGCGTTTCCTGCGCTACGCGATTGTAGCTCTGCAGAACGGCGATGTTGCCGATCGAATCGCTGACATGACCGAAGACTGCGTTATGGTGCGCTTCCACGGCCGTCTGCCCGGCCTTCGTGCGATACATGACGACGCGGCCCGTGATGAAATAGAGCACGCCGAGCGTCACCAGGACCGCCGACAGCCGCACGTCGAGCGATAGCGCGGTCGGGATCATGAACATGATGGCGACCGCCGTCGAAAGGTGCTGGCGCATGAATTCAAGCCAGAGACCGAACAGCGCATCCATGGCGCGCACGAGGGTATGCAGGACGTTGGACGTCCCGTTCGCCTGGTGCCAGGCAAGCGGCATGGTAATGATGCGCTCGAAGGACTTGCCCATCACCTCCAGTCGGCGCTTGTGGGCGAGCCGATCCGCGCCGCGCGCGACGAGCACGAAGGCGAAGATATTGAAGATGCCGAGCCCGGCCCACATCAGCAATGTCGACGCAACCGGTCCGTGCTCGGAGACCGTCTGGATGACGCGTCCGAACAGCACCGGCTCGGCCACCGTGACGAATGCCAGAATTATGTTCGCTGAACAGATGAACAGCACCGGACGCTTGGCGGGCGCAAGGTAACGTAACGCCTTCCAGTAGATCTCGACCAAAGACACTTCCGCCTACTCCCCGGCTGGCAAAATTGTGCGCCGCAAAATCCGAAACACTTTCCGGTGTCGCGACGCAAGGTGAAAATGGAGATTGATGCCGTCCGTTCCATGGCAAAAGGAACAATAGTTGCGAGTCTCTTGTAACATTTCGTGATGATCTAAGCTTTTGAGATAAAAGAAAAACTGGCCATTTGGAACCTCGTTTGGAAAGGGCTGGTCCCAGCGCTGGCGATTGGCGGCCGCTCCACCACCTAGCCGTAGCGTCCGGCGGACGCCACGACTACTCGTGCAGTTTGGAATCGCCCCCGCTCAGGAGCTGTGCCCGACTTCAAAATGCGCGAGGCGGCACGCCGTTGCCCAAGCTTTTTGCAAGGCAGTCATGCGTTTTTGGAGGGCTCGGGATAGCGCGGTGCAAGGGCGAAAAGCCCCACTTTCAGCGGTGCGCTCGCCTCCCGGGCCCTGCAGTGCTAAGGCGAGTCGGAAAGGATGGCTCGATGGCGAATGTGGAGCAGATGACGGTGGAACCTGGCGAGGCGGGTATGCGTCTCGACCGCTGGTTCAAGGCGCACTATCCGGGGCTCGGTTTCGGCCATCTGCAGAAGCTGCTGCGCTCCGGACAGGTGCGCGTCGACGGCAAGCGTGCGAAATCCGACACGCGGGTAGAGCCGGGCCAGATCGTCCGCATTCCGCCGCTGGACGTCGACCGGAAGGACAGCGCCGGCCTCACCGCGAAATCGATCCGCGGGCGCGAGGACGGCGACGTGCTGTCGCAGATGCTGCTCTTCGAGGACGACAAGCTCTTCGTCTTCAACAAGCCGGCGGGCCTTGCCGTCCAGGGCGGGTCTGGCGTGACGCGCCATGTCGACGAGATGCTTGAATCCTGGCGCAACAGGAGGGGCGAAAAGCCGCGTCTCGTTCATCGGCTCGATCGCGACACGTCCGGCGTCCTGGTCGTCGCGCGCACGCGTCTCGCCGCCATGAACCTCGCCAAAGCCTTCCGTGAGCGCGAGACCAAGAAGATCTACTGGGCGCTGGTCAAGGGCGTTCCGAAAAAGCGGGAAGGCCGTGTGTCCTCATGGCTGGTCAAGGAGCCGAGCCCGGAGGGCGACCGCATGCGCATCGCCAAACATGGCGAGCCGGGCGCCGATCATGCGGTTTCCAATTATCGGCTCGTGGAGCAGGCAGGCACGGCTTTGAGCTGGCTCGAGATGCAGCCCTACACGGGCAGGACGCACCAGCTTCGCGTCCATGCCGCGACGATCGGCTGCCCGATCATCGGCGATCCGAAATATTTCGAGGCGGACCAGAACTGGGAGATGCCCGGCGGCATCCAGAACCGCTTGCACCTTCACGCCCGCCGCATCGTCATACCGCATCCGGACGGCGGCGGCGTCGTCGATGTGACGGCGCCGTTGCCGCCGCACATGGTGCAGAGCTGGAACCTGCTCGGCTTCGACGAGGCGGACGCCGGCGAGACGGGCTGAATATCGGCGGCGCGGCCACCTATATGAGCCTTATCAGCCAAAGGCGGAGACGACCATGCGGGACATCCTGATCGACCTGGAAGCCGGCCGGCACCTGTCCGACGCCGACCCCACGAAGCGCGCTCGCAACCAGATGAATGCGGCGCTGCCGAAGCGCTTCTACTCCGCCGTGGCCACGGCCGAAGAGGCGGGCGGCCATGTCGTCAAGCTCGACGGGCGGCCGGTGCGGACGCCCGCGGGCGCGGTGCTGACCCTGCCGACCGCAGCCGCGGCGAAGCTGGTCGCGGACGAATATGCCGCGCAGGAGGAGCGCATCGAGCCTGCGACCATGCCGGTGACGCGGCTCGCCAACACCGCTTTCGACGGCGTCTCCTCGGCCGCCGACGCGGTGCTGGAGGACGTGCTCAAATACTCG
>JBQCFH010000125.1:0-2875 GCA_051959385.1 Rhizobiaceae bacterium
GGAATGCGCAGGAGCGACTGGAACGAAAGGACGGAACTCTCGCTCGACCACAGGCCGATCCGCGCGCCGATGCCGGCATAGCCGAGGCCGGCATGGCTGGCGTCGGTCGGTCGCGCGATGCCGACCGAGCGGAACTGCGGCCGGAGGATCGCCGTGAAGTGGTCCGTCAGCCCATATTCAAGCCAGCCGTCGAGCTCGAACTTGTTGTAGCGCGGAATATCGAACGAGCCGCCGCTTTCGTCGAAGGCGCGGCCGCTCGAAAGCATCGTGCCCGAAAGGATCAGTAGCCCCTCCCCTTTCGGCTGCAGCCATGCGCCGGCATGGGCCATAACGGGCAGCACCGTCAGGGCAATCGCAGCGAAAGCGAGCCGGAGGCTTTTCGGTTTGACCGGGAGCCGCATGGCGGCCCCTCAATCCGGTGGCGAAGGACTCCTCGCCGCAGCCTCGAACGGACAAGCAAAGGCCGGCGCCGTTACCGCACGCATTACGCACCCTTCCACCCCACTCGGTACAGCCGGCGATTGAAACGCCTTCTTCGGGAGAGATCAAGCGGTACATTGGTAGCGAACGGCATCCGCCTGACAATGCAATGCTCGCGCTCCACGTTGCCCCCTCTGTCCTGCCGGACATCTCCCCCGCAAGGAGGGAGATCACGGTGGCCGCAGGGTTCGGTATCTGTTCTGGAATGCCGGTAAATTGGCGAAGACCGTCGCGACGGCTGATCTCCCCCCTTGCGGGGGAGATGTCCGGCAGGACAGAGGGGGGCGCGACGAAACGCGGGCCTGCCCCGCTCTTGACGAGCTGTGCCCTGCTGGCCGAAACGGCCTGGACGAAAGCGGACGCAAAAAGGCTCTGTGCGCATTGAGGACGCTATCTTGAAAACCATCACCATCCGCCAGCCGGACGACTGGCATCTGCATCTGCGCGACGGCGCGGTTCTGAAGGCCGTGCTGCCGGCGACCTCCGCGCATTTCGCGCGCGCCATTATCATGCCCAATCTCGTGCCGCCGGTGGTGACCACGGCCGATGCCCAAGCCTATCGGAATCGGATCCTGAGCGGCCTGCCGCAAGCCCATGATTTCACGCCCCTTATGACCCTTTATCTAACGGAGAGCACCAGCCCCGAGGACGTCGAGGCCGGCTTCCGCGACGGCGTCGTCACGGCTGTAAAACTCTATCCGGCGGGCGCGACAACCAATTCGCAAAGCGGCGTGCGTGACATCGCCAAGGCCTATCCGGTGCTGGAGCGGATGGCGGCGATCGGTATGCCGCTCTGCGTTCACGGCGAGGTGACGGACCCGGCGATCGATATCTTCGACCGGGAAGCCGTCTTCATCGAGCGCGTGCTCGATCCGCTCCGCCGCCGCTTGCCTGAACTGCGCGTCGTCATGGAGCACATCACCACCAAGGAAGGCGTCGACTACGCCCG
The DNA here is from genome assembly GCA_051959385.1 of Rhizobiaceae bacterium. GTDB lineage: Bacteria > Pseudomonadota > Alphaproteobacteria > Rhizobiales > Rhizobiaceae > Mesorhizobium_L. The sequence continues at coordinate 1,430 of JBQCFH010000125.1, forward strand.
CTCCGGCGGCGACAATCTCGGCGCCACCATAACGACGCACCATCTGATCATCAACCGCAACGCCATCCTCGCCGGCGGCATCCGCCCGCATTACTATTGCCTGCCCGTCGCCAAGCGCGAGACGCATCGGCTGGCGCTGCGCGAGGCCGCGACCTCCGGCGAGTCGCGCTTCTTCCTCGGCACGGATTCCGCGCCGCATGTCGACCCGCTCAAGGAATGCGCCTGTGGCTGCGCCGGCATCTTCTCCGCGCCGGTCACGCTTGCCTGCCTGGCGCATGTCTTCGAGGAGGAGGATGCGCTCGACCGGCTGGCGGCGTTCACGTCGGTCAACGGCCCCGCCTTCTATCGGCTCCCGCCGAACGAGAAGCGCATTCGGCTCGTGCGCCACGACGAACCCGTCGCTTTCCCGAAATCCCTCGAAACCGGTGACGGCCCAATCACCGTCTTCGACCCGATGTTCCCCATCCACTGGAATGTGGAGCCGGAGACTATCTAGACACGTCGAAAGCTGGTAGCGGGACGAACGCCTGAGCAACGCTAAAAGTCGGGACGAAACCCATGTTCTCCAACACTTTTCCCGATCGCGCGGTGATCGCCGAGACCGTGGCCCGGATGCTGCTCGAGATCGAGGCCGTCCATTTCCGCGCCGACCAGCCCTACACCTTCACCTCCGGCCTCGCGAGCCCGGTCTATATCGACGGCCGCAAGCTGATCTCCTACCCGCGCATCCGCTCCGCGCTGATGGATTTTGCCGCCTCGGTCATCTTCCGCTCGGCCGGTTTCGAGCAGTTCGATGTCGTCGCCGGCGGCGAGACGGCCGGCATCCCCTTTGCGGCCTGGATCGCGGACAAGATGGGCCTGCCGATGGTCTATGTCCGCAAACAGCCGAAAGGTTTTGGCCGCAACGCCCAGATCGAGGGCGATCTACCCGAGGGCTCCCGCGTGCTGCTGGTGGAGGATCTCACCACCGACGGCGGCTCGAAGCTGAAATTCGCCGAGGCGATCGGCAAGGCCGGAGCGAAGGTCAGCGACACCTTCGCTGTCTTCTATTACGACATTTTTCCCGAGACGCCGGCGCGGCTTCAAGCGGCGGGCATGCGGCTGCACTACCTCGCCACCTGGTGGGATGTGCTGAAAGTATGCAAGGAGGAGAAGCGCTTTGACGCCGGGACGCTGGCCGAGGTGGAAAGCTTCCTCAGCAATCCCTTGCCCTGGTCGGCGGCCCATGGCGGCATTTCCGAACTGAAGCGGTAAGGCATTCGGCTGGAAAAGGATTCGTGAAACAACGGGTTGCGGCGTTCCACTGAATCGTTCCGATAGTCGCTTTAAGCGCCGATTATTTCCGGAAAGCCCCCTCTCCGCCGGGCGGCGCGCGGCGCCGCACCCCCCCGGCGGTGGGGCGTGGTCGGGCGGGGGGCGGGGGGGCCCGGCGCCCCCCCCTCAGGG